>DCMX01000162.1:0-15297 GCA_002321855.1 Fidelibacterota bacterium UBA1611
CTGTTCTAAATACCTGGGAATGAAGGTATAATGATCATTTTTGGAGCTCCCTGCAATATTCACAGACCCAAAATTTCTAGCTTCCTTTAGCGCTTTCGATGACCAAGCTCCAGTATCTATATAATCAGCGGTCTCATGCTCATTCAAAATATTCATAGGAACCATAGAGAACTGTAGCGATGCGCCTCCCTGCAGCCATAGAATCTTGTAACCATCTGGGATATCTAAAAGAGAACAAAGGCGGTCTGTTGTTTCATCGAAAAGTTCCATAACCGGCTTGGATCGGTGGCTCATGGCTAAAAGACTGATACCAGTATTACTGTAGTCCATGGCCGCATCTTTTACCGCAACCAAGACCGGTTGTGCGAGGCAGGCAGGGCCAGCACTAAAATTATAAACTTGACTATCTATGGTCTAATTCCGGAGAAACAAGGCTAAAAGTTATTTAATTGAACAAATGTGAAAAATATAAAAATCCCTGATCCACAGGCGTTTTACGTGAGATGATTTGATCTTGTCAGGGCCTCTCTACAATATATGGTATAGACCATACAGCTGTGTTGAAACCACCATCTTCCACAAAAAGTGTAGCAAGGTCGACCACATCAAAAAAGGAGCGAAAGACCCTGCGGACCTGTTCCGCACCAGGCCCGTGTACCCTCCAAGAGCCCGTATGTACATTATCATTCACCACAGTATCAAAGAATCGGCCTGTATCATTTAAATGGCGACGGCCTCGATGCTGACCATCACGAGCGTATCGAAACATGCACCACTCACCAACACCAGTAGAATCAATAGCATATTCCGGCCCTTCATTTTCTACGGTCATTCGAATCAATACAGGATTGAAAGCTGTAAAAGTCGGTAGGGATTCGCGGTCAATGAACAGTTCACCAATGCCATCAGAAGCGAAGGAATAAAGCAGATCGACTTCTGCACCACCATTAAAAGAATAGATATCGATAGTTGCAATAGATACTTTATCACCTGCACCACCGATCAAAGGTGTCAACGCATCTATTTCCCACCGATGACCATCCGGGTTGCCAGTGTGTTCAACATTTACATAACGGACCAGTCTTGTGAACACAACATTAAGGTCTTTAGAAAAGCTCATGGAATCAATGGCCTCATGGTTAGAAGTATCAATGGCCTGTACCATAAATACTCCTGTGATATTGTATGTTACGAAACCGATGGCCGTGTCCCCATTCACTGTGAACTCAATAGTACGGTCTATGTCATTTATTTGGCGACCAAACCTGATCCGGTATCCTTCCCCATACGAAAGTGTATCACCCAGGATCTTTGCTATCCCTCCTGTCTCCAACCCCAACTCAAAATCAAGATCAGCGAGCCCTCCATCATCAAACCCATCCAGACCAACCGCATCATCCGCATCAAGGATCGCAATTAATTCGTTCTCATCGAATATTATTTCGCTGTCTCCATCCTCACAGGAGAATAGTACCACCAATGATGAAAGTAATATTGAATAAATGGGTTTCATTCTCAGGCTCCTCTAATAAAATTAATTCCAGAATCCTCGTCGACCTTGGCCCCGTTTGCGATGGCCTCCCTGTCTTTTTTTCATTTTCTTTCTATCATTTCCACGTTTTCTTAGTTCACCACCCATTTCCCTAAGCATTTCCTGCTTGAACATTCCCAATATACTCATTTGCAGTGGGTCTAACAAATCGTCCATCCCCAGTAAAAAATTTTCTTCCACATCCACCGTCTTCTTCCTTAATACAGTGATCTTTTTAATTGCAGATGTCACTTCCGATTTTGATATTTTTTCTTCTTCTCCGATCTTTTGTCTCAATCTTTTTCCGATCTCTCTTTGTTCCTTTTGTATATCAGATAGGTTCTTTCTGTGTTCGCGAAAACGTGGGAAAAATTTCTCTGCCTGGACAGGTTTCAGATCCAATTCTTCTGTTAAACGCCAAACCATCATTGTCTCCATGCGTTCACGACGACCGTGTTCATCGTCTCTCTCCCATTTTTCATCATCCATAGGATAATGTTCCTGGGCAATCGAGATACTCACTAAGAGAGTATATGTTATGAATAACGTTCTCATAATGTCTCCTCATGTTTTATATCATTGTCATTATAAATATCGTGTATAAGGTCTAATGTTTCCCAAAGGTCATCCTCTTCAAGAAGAAATAGTGTAAGGTCAGCTATATAATCGTCACTACTACTGGTATCATGGTCCATGTTTATTGACCAAAGATCTGTCTGAAAAATTTCAGCTGGATCATCATTCCCAGTCATATACATAATCTCATATTGGACCGGTTCAAACTGCAGAACGGTAAAATACCCTAATACGGCTACTACCAATACAGCCGCAAAGCCTGAGAGCAACCTATATCGCTTGAGCTCTTTTTCCTTCTTCCGCCCGTGAAAACCGGCCAAGAAAAGATCAGCATCAGGGACCGGTGAATCATCCTGACGGTACCGATCAATAAGCTTTTCTTCAAACTGATCCATCATTTAACCAATCTTTTAACTTTGTTACGGCGTGATGATAATTTACCTTAGCCGATCCTTCGGTCATACCAGTGATATCGGCGATCTCCTTGTAGGATAGTTGCTGTGTGATTCGCATTATGACCACCATACGTTGTTTTTTAGGGAGCCTGGTGATAGCATCATGGAGCTCCTTCCGGGCCCACTCTTTTTCAGATGAATGGTCGGTCTCTCCGCGCTCCGGCACTTGGTCCAAATGGAGTAAATTCTTCCACTTATTCCGCGAGATCCATGAGCTCGCAGTATTGATATTGATCCTGTACAAATAGGTTGTAAATGCAGATTCAAAGCGAAAATTATTAAGGTACTTATATAGTTTGAGGAAAACGTCCTGGGATAGATCTTCCGCAGCCATTTCATCCCTGGTAACATTGAAGAAAAATCCAAACACTGTGGGCAGATGCCGTTTGACCAGTTCATCGAAGGCTCCTTCTTGCCCTCTCTGAAACTGTTGAATGAGTTCGTGGTCATTTTGCATATCATTTCCCACTTTAAGACACAATAAGCTACCTAAGGTTAAAAAACTTTTTTTGTTCAAACCATTGGCATTTTTCCCATGGAGAATAGTGATTATCTTTTGTCAGGAGTTTTATTATTTATTTATTACCTATGGCGTTATCAAGATCACAACCCACCCCAAACCCTGCTCAAGGATCTGCAATTATTCATTCACCCAGCCCATTAATGATCCTTGCTGGAGCAGGAACCGGGAAAACGTTCACACTCCTAAGAAGGATCAGCCACCAGATCGAAACTGGAAAAATGTCTGCAGACAATATTGTCCTGCTTACTTTTACGGAGCGTGCCACCATTGAAGCCAAGGAAAAAATTCTTAATATCATAGGATCAAAAGGTTCTGATATCGTTGTGAGCACCTTTCATGGATTTTGCCACAGTATACTTCGAGAATTTGGTCCCAGTGAAATAACAGATTGGGTTCTTTGGCAAGACAGCGATATCATACATTATTTTATAGACCATTTTGATGAACTGGATGAGCTTTCATCACGCACTTTCAAGACCGACCCTGTCGTAGCTATCACAACTGCTTTCATTCCATTTTTCTCTCGGCTGAAGGATGAACTTATCACTCCTGAATATCTGGAAAAATATTATGCACCAAAAGAGTGGTCACGGGAATGGGTCTCGGACAATTTTCCTGCACTCCATGCTGGAACGAATAAAGAAGAAGCAGCATTGCAACTTCAGGATCTGATCCAGGTATACCATTGGTTCCAATCTGTAAAGGCTCGCGAAAAAGCCTTGGACTTTGGAGACATGCTTTTGCACTGTTATACCCTGCTCCACGGTAACCCTGTTGTTCTTAAAAAAGTACAAAATAGGTATCGGCATTTTTTTATCGATGAGTACCAGGATAACAATTTCGCATTGAACAAGATCATCAACCTGATCTCAGCCAGATATCAAAGCATTACGGTTGTTGGTGATGAGGATCAGTGTATATACAGTTTCAGAGGAGCAAACTATTATAATATCCAGGATTTCATTGGCCGATACGGAAACCACCCTGACTTCTCCGTAATCAAGCTGGAAGAAAACCGACGCTCCACACAGGAGATCCTATCCCTCGCAAATGCATCGATCATAAATAATACAAAGCGGAACCTCAAAATATTAGAAACGCCTAAGACCAACCCAAAACACGGCCCAATACCGATATGGACCATAGCAGAGAGCAGGGATACAAAGATCGAAGTTCCAACTCTAATTAAAAAATTAACGGAATCAGGAAAAACAATGTACGGTGATATAGCAGTTATCTGCCGGTCCTGGACCAATGTTAAGGATATAGCCAAGGCTCTGGCTCAAAAAGGTGTCCCAGCTGACCTACATATTGAGAAGTTTTTTCATGTTCCAATAGTTAAGAATGTTCTCGCCTGGGCTCATTTAATTCAAGGAGATGACCGGTCACAACAGGCATTATACAGGGTCCTGGTACAAACGATAGGCGAATCACAGACCCGTTCATTTTTCTCTATTACGAAAAAGCTTAATACACATGAAAAAATTTTGAGACTAAGAGAAACAATCGAAAATGACGCAACTGATCTTTTGGATGATAGACCCCTGGAAAACATGCTGGAATCACATCAGCACCTAACCAACAAATTAAAACAAAAACAAAACGCTGCAGAGTTGGTCTGGGGAATTTTGACCGTTTTAAAAAAGTCTGAACCAATGAAAGATATGAGAAATTCATACCGTTATGCTGAGCGACTGAACCTTGCCAATATGGGTAAACTTTTGACCTTGGTAGAAAAATTTGTAAACCTTCGCCCTGAAAAACAAGGGTCTCTAAGAAGATGGCTAAGATATCTGGATGCCCTCGAAATGAGCGGGAATATTCCTGCACAACAGCCAGACCTCCCTAACCGGCGGCTTGCGGTTCAGATACTTACTGTTCACCAGAGCAAGGGGTTACAATTTCCTGTTGTTATAATACCATTTCTTCGCCAAAATACTTTTCCTATGTCCTTTAAGAGGCACACAATGGTGGACCGCTTACCCGAATCATGGATGAAATGGGGACAAGATAGATCTGGGGCCGTGGTTGATCATTTCGAAGAAGAAAGGCGGGTGTTCTATGTAGCATGTACACGGGCAGAAAATGAATTATACTTATTTGGACCAAAAAGGTCCCAATCAGATTTTTCTAAGGAATTAGAAACAATAAAACCGAAAGTTATGGAGAGCTTTACCATGGAGATCGAAACTCACAATAAGAATGAGGAAGTACCTGAAAGTCTACAACAAATGATGACAGATCTGAACCGTGAAATTTCCGCAGGTGAGTTTGAGAATGCCCGAGTGCTTCTCGATATGATGGAATCAGTCGAACATAAATCTATCTCACCCAAGACATTGAGCAGAAATAGGGATGTGATTCATGAGAATCTAATCACCCTCTCATCAACTAATATTGGAGATTATCAGGACTGTCCTTTAAAATATCGTTTGAAGCACCAGGACAAGGTCCCGGAACAGAAAACCCAGTCAACCCTTGAATTTGGTAAGATCATGCATGATATACTCTTTGACTTTCATGGATTGGATGCCATTGATCAAACATGGGATAATCTTATGGAATTATTTAACAAACACTGGCGCCAGGACGCGTTTGAATATCGACAGCGGGAAAACGAATTTAACCAACAGGGTAGGGAATTGCTCCAAGATTACTTCAACCATAATCAGGAACAACGTCCGGTCGTGGTTGGAAGAGAGAAAAAATTCAAATTCGACCTTCCAGAAATCGGTGTACGCATCACTGGGAAGATAGACCGCATAGATCGTGATGGTGAATTTCTCCGTGTGGTGGATTACAAGACCAGTAGAAAAAAAGGGAAAGCCAAAGAAAGCCTTCAAATGGCACTCTATACTGAGGCCCTTTCACGCGATGCTGTGGACGACATTCAGGGGGAGCCAGGGTCTGCGGTCCTGCATTTTCTCCGACACGGGGATGATCCAGAATCCATTCATACTTTCTCAGAAAAAGAATTATCTGACCAACAAGAGAAGATCTCTAAAGTGACACAGGGGATACGAGAACGGAACTTCGAACCAAGCCCTAATGAATATGGAGTTTGCAAGTGGTGTGACTATAAGGATTTTATCTGTCCAGCCTGGGAAGAATGAGATTTACTGCCGCAGGATCTGGAAATCGACCAATCCGCTAAACTCTGATCCAACAAATTCCATTCTGTGCGGATTCCCAGTGAATAATACAGAATCTTCACTAAAAGCAGTAATATTTGTATTGACCAGAAAATCCAACATAGTGGCAACATTATCATTATAAAGCCGAATAAATGTTGAGTCACTGGCCTGACCTGAATAATCTTTTACAACTAAAGATGTATTCAAAAGATTCATATTAGTAGATGAAAATTCAAGATCATAGCTTATAGAGTCAGTATAGTCTTCAGCCCTGAGAGAGAAAGAAAAAAAATCTGGTTCATTGATTATTGCTGGAATATTCTCAAGGAGCCCATCATTGTATTCCGGTGGCTCAACACAACCACTCGTAAAAAAAAGAAATGATGTCAACACGAATAACCTATTATGATAAAATAGTGCATCTAAGAATTTTTTACCCTTAGATAATATTCGACCGATATGAAAAATGACCAACATCCTCTTTATTCTTCCAATTCATCCACTTCGGAGCGATGTCCCAATTGTAATTCAGAGATCTTCTCCATTGGTCTTTCTAAAGCCCGTAAGCGCGTTCCTTTTAAGTCTTCATAGTGCGTTGTCAGTGTCCCCAATGTTTTTCCTAACGATTCCAATTTTTCTAAAAACTTCACCCATTGTTTACTGAATACTCCAACCAGCACTTGCATCTCCCCTGCTTTCTGTTCCATGGCAAAATTGCTGACTGCCTGACGCACCAGGGACAGGATCGCATACAAGGTAATTGGTGAACAAAGCATGATCTTTCTTTCCAGAGAAAAATCGATCAATCCATGATCTTCCTGGTTTAAAAACGCATAGATACTTTCGTTAGGAATAAATAGCAAAACATAGTCTACGGTTCCACTTTCCGGGTCCACGTACGATCGCTTTGCAACTTCTTTGACCCTCTCTCTGACATCCTTTAAAAACGCTTTTTTCTCTGATTCTTTATCCGACTCGCTTTCAGATGCCAGATATTTCTCATAGTGAACCAGCGGAAACTTTACATCCATATTAATGGATTTTTCTTCCGGAAGAAAAAAGGTGAAATCGGGCCTATCGGAACCAGCCTGTGTCTGTTTATTATAATTAATCCCCTCCGATAGCCCAAGAAAATTCAAAATATCTTCTACCATTCTCTCACCCCATTGACCCCGCGCTTGGGAGCTCGATAAGATCTGACGCAACTGGGAAGTGGTGTCTGATAGTTGTCCTACACTTTTTCTTGATTCTTCCATCTGGGATCTCAGTGCCACAGTATTATCTGACAGATCTTTCAGGTCTGATTTCATCTCTTTTAAAGTGGAATCAATGAGCTCTTTTTTCTTCCCCAATTTTTCATCTGAAGATCTTAAAAGATCATTGAATCTGGTCTCAGCAAGTTTCAGGAACGACTCCAGGTTAGCATCCAATGCCTGTTTTGATAGGTCACCAAACACTGATTTCAAGCTATCATTATTATGTGCGGTGGCATCTAATTCTTTCTGACGCACGAACCAGATCAAAACACCTCCAGCTATAAAACCAATAAGAAATAGAAATATTTCAGTTCCCATGAGTACCCGTTATTATTGTCTTTACAGTGTTAAAGCAAAGGAACTAGCCAGGATCCCAGGACAAACTGTTCCTCCCATATTCCGTCCACCATAGGTTTGAACTTCTGGTATTAATTCAGTGCTCGACCCCACTGCTTCCAACTCATTTCCAAAGAATCTATAAAACGTATCGTCAAAACGCATTGTTTTTATTGGTGCCTGAATCTCTCCATTTTCTACCCAGAAACAGGCATAGCGGGTCAATCCTGTGATCCGGCCTCCAGGATTATCGCTCCAATTAAGATAATGGATATTCGATAGATAGAGCCCTTTATCCAAGGATGATAATACATCATCCTGGCTAAGATGACCCGGATCCATTCTTGGCGAACGCAGATACTCATCCCCTTCCGCATAATTTGTCTTAGCACCATACTCCGCAGCAGTTCGAGAACTCACCAATGTATTCTTTAGCTCACCATCCTGGATCAATGGCAATACATCCGGAGATATCTCTCCATTCGAATTGAACTTAGGAACCAGACCCGAAGAAAAATCCTCCGCTATGGAAAAACTGGGAGAAAGCCTGGTATCATCATGCCGCATTCTGCCAAATCCGCTGCAGCCCTGTTGCAGGCTTGCTTCACTTATACCGTTCCAAGAGAACATCCCTAAAAAGTCGGAGACTGCTGCAGGCTCGAACCAGGTGCGGTATTCCCCGGTTGATACCTTTACTGGTTTGCGTTCCAATAGCTTCAGCTTGGATTTCGAGCTCGCTAAATAATTTTCGTAGTCACCCTGGTCCCAATCAGTGCCTGCAAACGTCCCCTTTACCATCTGATGGTTTGGGGTCACCAAGGAATAATCCAAACAGAACGATTCGGTCTCGAACCAGTGTCTTTGACCTAATGAGTTTGCGTTCCCTCGAAACATTCGACCATTTGCCCAGATACCCACAAAATCCACACCCTGCATTGCTGGAAGGAGTGCATCTACTGCTTTATCAAAGGCCAAACCATCGGCGGTTTGCACTTCATGGCTGGATCCCGTGTTTGATGGCATAACTAAAAAGGGATCCTTTGGGATCTCATTTGATTCAGTACGCATACGAGAGATCTCGGCCTGACCACGAACAATATCTGTATCATTATTCCCGGAAACCGTAAAACTCCCGGTACAGGTTCGGTCGTTGGCAATGAACTTTAATTCTATGGTCGAGTCGTCTACCAGTCCGGTCTGGCGCACCCCAGCATTGTTGAAACGAATGAACTGACTACTCTCACCACCAAAAGACAGAGTTAGTAGCTCATCTTTATTGAGTTCTGAAAAAAGTGCTTCACACAGTGACCTGAACATTTGTTCCATAATTATGCTCCTCCAAATACTTGTACCTTATTAAATAGACAAACTGGTGAGGCGTGGCCCACTCGTATAACCTGATTTGGCTCACCCTTTCCGCAGTTTGGTGTTCCATATATTCTAAAGGTGTCTTCCCTACCTACCATTTTCAGGCTATTCCAAAAAGGATTACTGATTCCACGGTAGTTTGGATTCTTAACCGTCTTTGTCAATTTTCCACCTTCGATCAGCTTAGCATATTCACAGCCAAACTGGAATTTATTCCGGTAATCGTCTATGGACCATGAACGATTACTTTCCATGTATATACCTTTTTCAACACTACCTATAATTTCATCGAACGAAGAATCACCGGGTTCCAGGTTCAGATTGGCCATCCGGTCGATAGGTGCCCTGTTCCAAGAACTCGCACGGAAATTTGCGACACCAAGAACCCCTGATCGGATCTGGCTCTCCATCCCTCCCAATCCTCTAACAAGCACACCATCTTTAATGATATACTCACGAGTAGCTTCTAATCCTCCATCATCATATCCATAGGATGCGAACTCTGACGAAACAGTGGGATCGAAAGTTATATTCATGAGTTTAGAACCATATTGCAAACTGCCAAAATCCTCCAGCTTTACAAAACTCCATCCAGCATAGTTCCGCTCATCACCAAGAATACGGTCTACTTCAAGAGCGTGCCCTACGCTCTCATGAATTTGCAACATCATCTGGTCAGAAGCGATAACCAGGTCCATCTCACCTGTTGGAGTCTCATCAGCTGAAAGGAGTTCCAGTGCTTGTTCTCCAATCTTCTGCGCGTGCGCCATGATCCCCAACTGATCAAAGTACTCCATTCCGATCTGCAGGCAGTTACCCCGCATTCCACCAAAAGTGCGAGTTTGTTGGTTTGTACCTTCAACCGCAGTGGCAGAAAGATCGAACTCCACCATCAGAAAATCTTGTGTTATATCGCTTCCATTGGAGCTGATAAAACGAAAGATCGTTTCTATGGTTTGCGCGAGGGCTCTGGCACTAATGATCTTATCCGAAACTTTAAGGTATGCGTATGCATCCAGCAGTATCTTATTAAGCTGCCCTGCGCTAATACTATCTTTCTCCCTTGCAAATGGTGACTGATATCTTCCTACATTCTTTGGCCTGGCCTGTGACGTGAATGAGCACACAGCATGCTGGGCTGCATGCCTGGCCTGTACGAATGCCTTTTTAGATGCGCGGGATACCCCTTCCGGGGTCAGATCAGGTGTTCCATAATATCCGAACTGCCCATCTGTTAGTACCTCAACCATAAGACCATGGCTGGCAAAGCGTCCATTAGCAACTGGTACACCATCACGAATCATCCGCGGTGTATGAGCTTCATAGACCTCCCTTATTCCAACCCAATCTGCTGGCACATCCACAGCACTCATGAGATCTTTAATATCTATATCCGGGTTCATATTTTACTCTTTTCTTGCTTTTATTTGAATTTCAGTTCCAAAAACCTTTGTGGTTCTTTCTGCATTGCCGATGTCACTTTCTCAAATGTTCGTATGATATCCTTTGTATCATCATAATTACCCAATAGATAGGTCTGTTTTAACCAAACCGCTTCCTGATTTGCGAATCGTTCTGTATTAGGCAACTCCAGAGCCTGATAATCTCTATCCTTCAGCCAAGGATACTCATCAGGATCGGTAATGAACAAAGGTTCTTGATATAAAGGCGAATATCCCTTGTAAGTGTAAATACCTTCAGCCTGCATGACCTTGAAAAACGTTTCCCTGGAAATGCCATTGAATTCCGAAGCATCATACCTGCACATGTATAAATGATTTGCCGAACGAGATCCATCCATGGAGACCATGGGGTTGATCCCAGGAATCTCAGATAAAGATGTATCAAGCATCCCCCGGTTACGATCTCGTATGATCATATCAGTGGCCAATGTATCAAGCTGAGGTATCAGCACTGCCGCATTCAAGGCACTCATACGAAGATTACTACCTAGCCTGTGATGCTCATACCATTTTCCATTTCTTACACGACCACAGTTATGATACGAAAAACAGGCATCAAAAAATTCGGAATCATTAGTTACGATAGCTCCGCCTTCACCTGCGGTCATATTTTTCGATGTCTGAAAACTGAAGATCCCGCCCAGGCCAATTGCACCGACTTTTGTTCCATTATACTCCGCACCATGGGCCTGGGCTGCATCTTCAATGATAGGTATTCCGTGTTCTTCTGAGATATTGGTCAATCCTCTCATATCAGCAGGATTGCCAGCAATATGGACAGGAATAATTGCTTTGGTCTTTTTAGTGATAAGGAGATCAACTTTAACAGGATCAATATTCCCTGAATTCAAATCAATATCTGCAAAAACGGGGACCGCATTTGCCAGAATCACTGCGGTTGCTGTTGCGATAAAAGTATAGGCTGGAATAATCACTTCATCGCCTGCCTTCACTCCCGCAGCTTTAAGAGCTACCCACAATGCTGATGTACCGGAGTGGACCGATATCGAATATTTCGCGTTTTGAAAATCGGCAAAACGCGAATTGAATTCATTTATGACATTGCTACCAACGCCCCAAGTGTCATTCTGAAGAGTGTATGAGACCTTATCCAGGATGATTTCCGTGGATCTAGGCCATTCCGGAAATGGTTCGGCTCTAAGGGGTTTTCCACCAAAAATCGCTATATCAGACATAATCCTTTAATATCCCATTATTTGTTAATAATTGAGCCAGTGAATTTACCAACTCCATTCTACGTCTACAATTGTAGGCATAAACACTTATATATATTATTAATGCCAATTTGACATTAATAAATCGCTTATTTACCTATTTATACGCCATATTAACATATTATATTAGAATATTTGCAGAAATGTTTAATTGGCATTATGATTGCAAGACCATTGCTGACATGAACAATAAATCAACCAATAAAGGAATAAAACATGACATTAGTAAAATGGACACCTAACCCTCTATCAATCTTTGACGAAATGAATCGCATGGTGCGTAACGTATTTAATGATGACTGGAATCTACCAGTTTACCGTGATTCTATCTGGAACCCAGCGGTCGATGTGAAAGAGAATGAGGGGTCTTTTGTTCTCACCGCTGATATTCCAGGACTCACTAAAAAGGATGTGAAGATCAGTATTAACAACAGAGTTCTTAACCTACATGGTGAGCGGAAAGAAGAAAAAGAGAATGAGGATGGAAAATTCTATTATCGTGAGCGGCATATTGGTTCCTTTTCCAGGTCCTTCCAACTTCCGGAAACGGTGAATGAAGATGGTATCCAGGCATCCTTCAGGAATGGAGTGCTGAGTATTGAATTACCAAAGCTTGAAGAATCGCTCCCAAAGGACCTTGAAATCAAGATCAACTGACCTATTCCGTATTAAATATAATCAAAAAGGGCTCAATCGAGCCCTTTTTGATTATTCAAAATCTTAGTGAAACCTGATACAATTGTATGAACTGATCTTTCATTAAGTGTCTGGTCACCTTTTACCATAATTGTTCGTGGCATTACAATGGTGCCAAGATATTCCAATTGATCTCTGAATGTTGAGAGAAAACTATAGGCCGGCCCTGAACTATGTGAAGCAATGATAGCTATCTTGCCATTGAATGCATCTCTCCAATCATTAGAAAAAGTCGTAATCCAGGCTATTGTATTTGATAGGATCGGGGGCACACCTCCATTGTATTCCGGGGCGCAAAATATAAACCCGTGTGCACTTCGGAATCGTTCGACCAATGCATTAACTGTTTCCCTATCACATTCAATTCCCGGGACGAATAATGGTAGCTCAAGATCTTCAAGATTCAGAATCTCGGTACTATAACCAACATCAATCAATCCACTCAATTGATTGGCGAGGACCAAATTGTTTTTGGATGTAGCTGATATGATCAATATCTTTGTGTTATTTGATTCCATTATACCTCCCCATATTTATAGATATTTATCACTTTTACTCCGTCCTAATAAGCTTTATTGAAGGATTGTATTAACAATGATATTTATGAGTTATAACAAAATGGAATTAAAAATCATCGGTATGAATGGAGATACCCAATTTTTTACAAACGGGGCTCAAACTTTTCCTTAATGATGCTGGGCCACAATAGAAAAGATCAAATTTGGCTCCTTTAGACCCATCTTGGATTTTACTTAATTCATTGTTCCAATCAGGAGACCCTGCACTTGTTCTCATTCTCTGACCTTGCAACAATTCAATATCTGTGGTAGAACTCTTGACATCGGTAGATAGGTAGAGCATACTCTTAGGAAGATCTGTCGCAATCCTCTCAATAAAAAATATATGATAATCAAAGATACCTATTTCATCTGTAAGATCAATCTCTTTCAATAATTTCGAGAACCACTCAAAATAAAGATCATTATCACTGAGCCATATAAAATATAATCTTTTGATTAATATGTCAGGGTCACCATTTTTTTGGCGTACTGCAATATCTTGTAGAATGGATGCGAATTTTGATACACCAGTACCTGAACCGACAAGAATAATATTTTCCAAACCAATTATATTCTCGCTGGATGAACCATAGGGGCCATCCAGCCTAGCAGTCATGTCAATTATATTTTCATCTGATAGACACTGAATCGTTCTCTTGTACAATTTAGATGACCAGGATCCATTCGTTTTTATATTCAGCGTTATTCTATCTTGTGTCGGATGGCTAATAATATTAAAAGGGTACCATTTGACCGTAGATATCCAAGGACAGTTCAAATAAACATAATCACCAGCCCGGTAATGGAACCAATTAGGACGCTCGATTATTATAGATATATTTTTTCCCGGAAGTATCTCAACAGAATCAATTGGAATCTCACTGCGATTTTTCCGCCTATTTACCAGGATATTATAATAATAAATCAATCGAGGTACCAATAACCACTGCCAAGCTGCAAGATCATGAACCTGGACCTTAGATAATCGCCTATGTGTCTCTACTATTTGTGACTTCTTTGATCCATGGTGCTTATTTACGTACCTTTCCTGATTTAACCATGCAACAGGATTGACCGCCATTCCTCTGAAAAATTCAGGATACTTTTTTGCTATTTCTATAAATTCTTTAAGATCGATCGTTTCGCTCTTATCCGTATCCGCTTTACGGAAAAACTCGTCTACCAGAAGATCAATCTGGTAAGGGTCAAAATCCAGGTCATTCTTATTTAAGCTGTCTTTTATCAATATTCTCAATTCTTCATGATCAATATCTCCACTCGAATCAAGATCATGAATGTCAAAAGCAAACCGTATTAGATCTTCTTCCGATCCATTGATCAGAGATTGGAAACCTAAAAGAAACTCTTCTGAATCAATATAATTATTATGATCCTTATCAAAAATGTCAAATACCCGATCTGTGATCGCATCATTACCAATAACCATGCTTTCATGGAACTCTTGACGGTCTATTCTATTATCTTTACCAGCGATCTCGCGGAATCTATTTCGCAATTGGACCAAAAATGGACCTGCAAGTTTTTTGGATCGATTTACCAAGTATGTTTTTTATGTTTGATACAATTTTAGACCGTTAATTTATCTCGGGTATTCGCCTTAATATGACAACTTTTTAATTACTAATAGTGTAATGATATATAATACAATACTGGATACAATAGGAAATACTCCCATTGTTAAACTGCACAGGATCGGGCAGGAGCTGGAGTGTGATCTCTTTGCCAAGTGTGAATTCTTCAATCCAGCAGGGTCGGTCAAGGATAGGATCGGCTGGCGCATGGTCGAAGATGCAGAAAGATCCGGCCGAATCAAGCCGGGCGACACTCTTATCGAGCCTACTTCCGGGAATACAGGACAGGGTCTAGCTCTGGCAGCAGCTGTTAAGGGATATCGCTGTATTATTGTAATGCCTGAGAAAATGAGCCAGGAAAAACAAATCGCAATCGAAGCTTTAGGAGCTGAGATAGTCCGTACACCAACAGATGCTGCGTGGGATGATCCGGAAAGCCATATTTCAGTGTCAAAAAGACTCAATGATGAGATACCCGGCTCACATGTACTTGACCAGTACTCTAATCCATCTAACCCAAATGCCCATTATGATGGGACCGCACAGGAGATACTGGATGACCTTGGCAAAGA
>DCMX01000162.1:15702-16758 GCA_002321855.1 Fidelibacterota bacterium UBA1611
TCCCAGGTGTTATCATCATTGGATCCGATCCAATCGGATCGATTCTCGGAGGTGGTACAGAAGTGGAACCTTACCTGGTCGAAGGGATCGGTTACGATTTTATTCCCGATGTTCTTGACAATGATCTTGTTGATGAATATATCAAGACCAATGATGAAGAATCCTTCCTTATGGCACGGCGATTAATAAGGGAAGAAGGTTTGCTCTGTGGGGGTTCCAGTGGATCTGCGATGGTTGCAGCATTGCAAACAGCTAAAAACCTAAATAAAGGAGAAAAATGCTTGGTTCTGCTTCCCGATGGAGTTCGTAATTATATGTCAAAATTTCTTAATGACGATTGGATGAGAAAAAACGGATTTAAGATATGAAACTTGAAAAAAGAAGGATGAGAACCTTTGGTTTCCTACTTTTATTGTTTTGTTTCCTGTTTTCCCAGGAATCAGATGACCGCGGCTATATTGTACGTGTGGGAGACCCTGCACCAGAGATCGTTCTGGAGTATACAACGGGTGAACAAATTAAGTTAACAGATCTTCGTGAAAAAGTAGTCGTTCTGCAGTTCACCGCTAGCTGGTGCTCCGTGTGCCGACTTGAAATGCCCCATCTGGAAAAGGACGTTTGGCAGCGATTTAAAGACGATAGCCTAATCCTTATTGGCATCGACAGAGATGAGCCCTTGGATGTGGTAAAAAAATTCAAAAAAGAAATGGGGGTGACATATCCAATAGCATTAGACCTTGGCGCAAATCACTTTGCTAAGTTCGCACTAAAGGAATCGGGTGTGACCCGGAACATTGTAATTGACAAGGATGGTAAGATTGCTTTTCTCACTCGACTTTTCGAAGAAAAAGAGTTCAAGGAAATGATCGCTATGATTGAAAAACTGCTCTAATAATCATAAAAACCTTCTATATCGATAATCATCCCAAAGCTGGAAAAATCCAATTGGTTCATGCATAGTCGTATCATCTTTTTTTGTAATAGCATATACTATTGGTATTATCAGACCAACTTGTTCCATAAAATAATTTTTTCTTTGTAAAAGACTGTTTTTTG
>DCMX01000168.1:0-784 GCA_002321855.1 Fidelibacterota bacterium UBA1611
CTACCCTGAATCGATTGAACAGCGTTATAACAGCTGGACTGAAATCACAAAAACCATTACAAAAAATAAATCCATCCTACAAAAGAATGCGCAATATTGTTCACCGAAGAGGTACGGTAAAGAAAAGAGAATTGATTAACCAGATGGAATGGGGTAAAGCATCGAACTTTCAGCCTTACAGGAACAAATTAAGAACTGAAAAAAATGTACAATTTGTTGAAAATCATACTTACAAATGGATAGAATAGCATACTAAGAATATGCATAAACTGGCTCAATATTTTCTGATTTCCGTTTTATTTTCTTTTATTATTTCCTGCAATAATGATGCCTCTGAAAAAGTAGTGGAAGACTATCAGTTGGTGGCTGGTGATACAGCGGCCATCATTTTCGCCGGCGATACGCTGTGGATTCCTCCCAAGCCAGTTTGTCACAATGGCAGTGGCGGCTGGAGCTTAGCTGATTTCAATGGTGCGGTGAATGGCGGGGATTATTATGTAATTCTACTCACGTGGTTTTCCAGTTATTGAGGGTTCTGCCAAGCGGAGGCTCCGCTTATTGAATCCATGTATAATCAATATTATGATTTAGGTTTTCGCGTTGTAACTCTTGGATTAGATTGGAACTCTATGAATTGCAGTGCCTGGGGAGAAACATTTGAACTTTCTTTTCCAGTTCTAGATGACTCTAATTATGGAATTTTCCCGATGGTAACAGAAAATTGGACAATACCGCATAACTTAGTAATTGACCACAATATGAATGTTGTTTATTCTGTAGGAGG
>DCMX01000168.1:1218-2521 GCA_002321855.1 Fidelibacterota bacterium UBA1611
TATTTAACTGAACTGCTAAAGACTTTGACTTATAATATTATAAAAGTACTTATTTCTGCGATTTTGATTGCCTTGATTTCAGAGGTAGCCAAGCGCAGCACATTTTTCGGAGCAATACTGGCTTCCATACCACTTGTTTCTGTGATGGCGATGATTTGGTTATATATTGATACCCATGATTCAGTACAAGTCGTCCAATTATCAAGAAGTATATTTTGGCTGGTACTTCCATCGTTGGTCTTATTCATCACTTTTCCATTATTGATCAGACTGCAATTACCATTCTATACTGCATTGGGTATGGCTGTCATACTCATGGTGATTACCTATTTCATTGCCATTAATGTTTTGGAAAAATTTGGTATTAATCTCTAGTATAGGGGCCTAATCATTCTTTATTATTTCTTGTATGAATCGTGATTGCAACGCGGTCACTATTAACAACTAAAATAAGATGAATAAAAACATAGGAAAATTTATCAGGGTCATGATCCTGGCCACCTGGGCCATATTATTTGGTCAATTGCTGAACAGGGACTATTTTGTTAAGACACTTGATATCCGGGAAACACAAGCTATCCAGCGTGGGCGGGAAGAAACATTTATGGGAATATATTTTAAACAAGAACGGATCGGATACGTGAAAAACCGTATGGTCGAAAAAGATGATGGCAGCGCAGTCCTTTACCAAGACGCGGTTTTGCATTTAAATATTCTAGAAACAACCTATCCCGTGGAAATGTATCTTCAAGCAGAACTTACCAATGGATCCTTGCTGAAAAATTTCCGCTTCAGCCTATCCTCACCGTTTTATGAATTGAATGCCAATGGATCTGTCAATGATAATGAAGTGCATTTTACTATGAATACCGGGAAAGATGAGGTATCTGACATGATCCAACTTACTGAACCACCATTCATTTCGACCAATATGCGCAGTTACCTTTTGCAGAACGATCTTAAAGAAGGTGAGAAATTCAAGATACCTTATTTTGATCCTGTGACCATGTCTGGAAAAGAATCTATTATCGAGTATAAAGGGTTTAAAAAAAAATTGTTTTATAAACAAGGGCAAATCTATATGCTACATCATTTCGTAGAAACAATTTCAGGCATTCGAATCCATTTTTATCTTGATGAGAAAGGTAAGGTAATAAGGGAGACATCACCGGCTGGTTTTGTCTTTATGTCCGAACCGGAGTTTCGTGCTACGAATATTATCGATAAGGGGACTGAAATATTAAGTGCAGTATCTGTACCAGCAATCGGTAGTTTGCCCGATTTAACAGAAACATCAAGTATT
>DCMX01000198.1:0-1445 GCA_002321855.1 Fidelibacterota bacterium UBA1611
GCTATCTCATCCTGGACAGCAAATATGTCTTCAAGGTCACGATCATATGTTTCTGACCAAAGGTGTGCATCATCTTGGGATCGGATCAACTGAGCCGTGATACGTACCTTGTTCCCTGCTTTTCTAACACTGCCTTCTAACACATGTGTGACATCTAATTCACGTCCGATCTCAGCGATACTTATATCTGTTCTTTCTTTATAAGTGAATGCAGAAGTTCTTGAAATCACCCTTAAACCTTTGATCTTTGATAAATAATTCAAAATTTCTTCTGTTATACCATCGCTAAAATATTCATTTTCCTGATCCGAGCTCATATTTACAAAAGGTAAGACAGCGATCGATTCTTTTTCACCAGTACTTGATAATATAGCATTGACCCCATGACCATCTATAAAGATCATCCCAGCTATAATTCCCAGGGACACGACCAGTCCACCAAGGATCAAGGGAATTTTTAAAGATGATATCTTTGGTGCCTCAATATTTTGCGCAAAGCGAGAATCAAAAGTATCTTGTTCTTGCTCGATCGTGGAATTTCCACCATCCAATTTTGCTGATACTTGGGAGATATTTGTTTCAGGTAATCCATGAGACGTTATACAATAAAGTTTGATCTCCTGTAGCACACCTTTTAATGCTGGTTTGCCAATTAATTTTGTTTGATACACAGGATCTCGCATGAGTGACGCATTAACACGATCGGTCACAACTATACCACCTGTCGCCGCAAAAGGTTCTGAACGAGAAGCAATATTAACATCATCACCAATAACATCCCCTCCTTGTACCACAACTTCACCCTGATGAACACCTATTCTCAGATCAAGATTGGCGACATTTTTTACTGTATGCTGTATCTCAATGCAACAATCGATTGCTTCTTTCGTTGTTTGAAATGTCAATAATAACCCGTCACCCATTTCTTTCAACCATTCTCCTCCATGACGATCGACTATTGGCCGTAAGGTTGTTCTTTGGGTCTCCAAAAGTTGGATGGCCAATGGTTCATTCTCAGCTGACATTTGTGTAAATCCAACAATATCGGTAAAAACAATCGTAGCAAGTTTTCTATTAGGTTCTGACATCGTAAATTAAAAATTCAAGTATATCAATTTAAATTCATCTTATCTATAATTTTAACGAATGAGGTACGGTCCGCTAATGGCTCAATGAATAATATTTTCATTTAACGAGGTAACCTATCATCCATATCGGCTACGACATACGCCATGACCGCCATGGCAGCAACACATCGATTGAACTCCATGATATCCACTTTATCAAATGTGTCCGCATTGGTATGATGATACCAAAAATATTTTGACCCGTCCACCTTCAAGGACATGGCAGGCACTCCTTCGTCATTTAACGGTGCTATATCTGCAGCCCTTCCACCCTTGAAAATAGCGTTGGCATCTATGGGTAATAAAAGCCTGCTTATG
>DCMX01000198.1:1780-4096 GCA_002321855.1 Fidelibacterota bacterium UBA1611
TCGTAAGAATGTCCCTTGCTTCATCGCTACCCGTTAAACCAAATCCTCTGGGATTAAATACCCCACCATCTGATTCAATAGCAAGAATATGGTCCTTCAATTCATCTAAGTGTTCGTCTCGATAGTTCTTATTTCCACGTCCTCCATTCTCCTCATTCGTCCACAAGACCACACGTAAAGTGCGTTTCGGCTGTAGACCAAGGTCTTTTATCAGCTTCACCGCCTGCCAGGCCGCAATGCAACCGCCACCGTCATCATGTGCGCCCTGTCCGACATCCCAGGAATCGATATGACCGCCAAGCACAATGATCTCTTCCGGGAACTCTGATCCTGGTAACTCTGCAATGACATTCCGAGACCAGCGGTCAGCAACTGACCTAGCATCCATACGCAGATGCAATACGATCCTCTCACCACGTTCTTGAAGCCTTCCAAACATCATGGCGTCTTCCATGGTTATGGCAGCATGAGGGATCTTCGGCTGATCTTTATCATAGGCCATGGCCCCGGTATGGGGAGTATTCATGGACCATGGTCCCACTGAACGTATCAGACTTGCCAAGGCACCATACCTTGCTGCTGAACTGGCACCTTTATAGCGGTACTGCACCGTTTCACCATACGTAGTGAATGGTGCATTGAACAGAACGATCTTTCCTCTAACATCATTTCCTTTTTCATCTAATTCATCAAAATTGTTGACCACGACCACTTCCGCTTTTATACCTCCTTTTGGTGTTGCTATGCTGCCACCCAGTCCCAGCATGCCCATGCTCTTTTTGAAAGGAAGAATAAGGTCCAAAGATTCCTTACCACGGATCCAAGTGGGTACCTGCACACGCTCTCCCCTAGGCATTTTTAGCCCATCTGATCTCATTTCCGAGATGATCCAGTCCAAGGCTTTCTCAAGATTACTTGATCCGCTCAAGCGTGGTCCGAAAGTATCACAAAGATATGCAAGCCTTTCATATGCTGTGCTATCTTTCATCGCCGCAGTAATAATATTCCGTGAGTCCATCAGGAATTCTTCCGGTATGGATCTTCCATTAATCAGGCAAGATATTGATAGTGCAGTTACCCAGAAGTTCTTCAATATAGTATTATTCAATTTGCAATCCATTATGTACAGAACATACAACCAACAGTACCAACAATATAAAATATCAACACATAGAGATCTGATACCTCAACTTGACCATTGTTGTTCATATCTGAAGGATCGATCTGAAATTCTGTCGGAGAAATAGTACCATCGATAAAATCAGCTAATAGTAAGACGTCAAAAATATCAATAGATCGATCATGATCTATATCTCCTATAGTAAATTTTGTTCTCTTCCAATCCCAATATAATTGATATAGGGAATCAATAGGGTTAGTGACAATAGGTACACCATTGACATTTATATCCAGGTACAGTGAATCTGCAATATTCTCTGATCGTGCCATGCGAATGAATGCAGACAGTGCAGGGATCCCATAATCCATGCAGCGTGTGTCAGCACCAGGAACATTGGCAGCTTCCATTGCAGATAATAGTTTTTCGTCTAAGGTACCGAATGAATTAAGGAATGCAGTTTCCATATCATCCAGTATGTCCTGTCCCAGGAGAATATTTCCCTGGATAGCATAGGTGTCACCGGTGACATGGTTCTTATAATCATCACAATCTTCCCCAGTATATGCAGCGGACCTACCCCCATCTACCATATCCACGATCCCATACTGCCTAATATGAGGGTTATTCTGAACGTCGTTTGCGACCAACCAATCGATTATCTCTTGTGGAGAATAACCGTTGTTCATTAGATCACTGGCATTTTGCTGATTCGTTGAGATCCAATATGCTTGCGTATGTATGGCACCTATCCCTGGATGGACATCGCTGATTATGATCGATCCAGCTATACATGAGGCACCAGCACTGCCTATCTCTCCAGTGATGGTATCAATAGCAACAATGGAAAAAGTATCCTGGGCGATCAAAGGAACTAAAATAAAGAATACCAAACACACCAATCTCCTATGCATACTCAGTTTTCATACTAATATTTATGTTGATTTTATTGATATGAAATATACCATCAAAAAAAAGAGATTATTTGACAGGAAAGTTAAAATATGTATCGGGAAAAGGTTCATCTTCCATGGTAAAGTGCCACCATTCTTCCTTAAGAGGCATGAACCCATTCTTTTTCATTAATATCTGTAATAGCATTCGATTAGATCGCTGGTCTTCATTGATATCCATACTGGAAGGCCAAGATATGATGCTAAAGAAATCATATTCGGTACCCATATCCAATTCTTTCTTAT
>DCMX01000198.1:4479-4874 GCA_002321855.1 Fidelibacterota bacterium UBA1611
CTGGCAATATATCCTTTTGCGAAAAGATCCTCTTTAGCAACATCTGGATAATATTTCTCTTTCATTCTATTATCCTTACTCTTTGACCATTCGATAAAATGATCTACAGCCATCTGCGGTCTGTAAGCATCAAATATTATTAGTCCAAGACCAAAGTATCTAAGTTCATTCTGTACGGTCTTTAACTTGTTTACAGCATTTATAGTGAGAATACATTTCGAATCATTATATCCATTGATACTTTCACCTACAAAATTGTTAGATCCATGGTAACGCATATCCAAAATTATATCTGGTATTATTTCTTCAACATACACGAATCCTTCTGGCAATTCACTTGCACTTACAGAGAACAGTGTCAGAAATAGTATACAATTGATGATCTTCGATCTCAT
>DCMX01000077.1 GCA_002321855.1 Fidelibacterota bacterium UBA1611
CCCCAACCTTTACCAAAGAATCCACCAGATCCGATAGCAGTCTTACTTTGTATAATCTGATAAGCAGCGCCTAGTGGATCCTTTTCGGGATAAATCATAGTCAATAAACGGGTCTGCTGATAGGGCTTCAGCATATCCCATAAAGGTCGTGAAAGTAGACCAAGAAAAATGTTGCCAAAAAACAGACTTATACCAGATATGATTTTTGGCTGAGCTAAAACAATAACACTACCCATAATTAATGCCCATATAGCAAATATTGTAGTATTGAACGATGATAAAATAGATAGAACCGGTGCTAATATCAAAAAAAGGTAGAAAGGCCTTGCACCAGACCAATAGAGCATCGGTAATGCTGGTGTAACCATAATAATTGCTGTACCTAGGTCCGGCTGGTTTAACACAACCATTGCTGGTAAAAACACCAAAATAAACGAAACAATAATGGGGGAAAACTGTTTCATCTTCAAGGTGCGATCGGAAAGATATCTTGCTAGTGCTATCATTGTAAACACTTTTGCAAATTCGCTTGGTTGGATAGCAAAAGGTAGACCGATATCTAACCAACGGTGTGTTCCAGCACGCGGGTCACTAAAAAATGGAAGAAAAACAATTATTATACCCACGAAATAAAAAATTAATGAATATTTATGGATGGCATATCTTGGTAAGAACAAGATACCCACACATAATATGACCGATGGGATAAGAAATACTATCTGCTTGTAGAATGGAGTAAAGACTGTGTCTGGGTGATGTTGAGAAATACTTTTAAGTGCCAATAAACCAATAAAGGTTAATATAAGTGCAATCAAGAAAACCCTCCATGGAATATCATATTGCTCGATACTTTTCCAATTGATCATTTAGAAGCCAGGTCCATTCCAGATTCAAATTGTGAAAAGATTTTTTTTGCGATTGGTGCTGCTACAGTACCACCAGAGCCACCATTCTCTAATAATAAAACAAGAGAATATTTCTCACCGAGATATTCAGCCCATCCAATGAACCATGCATGATCATCTCCATGTGGATTTTCTGCTGTGCCGGTTTTACCAAAAATCTTCATTCCCTTAATTGCAGGTTGGGCTTTTCGTCCCGTACCTTTATCGTGGGTTATAACCGTTCTCATATCAAAAAGAATCCGGTCCCATGTACTTGAATCAAGTTCAGGGCGCACATTTTGAGGAAGATTATTTGCCATCACGAAATGGCATACAGGTGATGAACCGCGTGTAGCAAGAAGATTCACATAATTTAATACCTGGATCGGAGTGACCAATAGCTCACCTTGCCCTATAGCAATGTTTAACAACGAACCTTTGCTCCATCCAAACCGCCCGTACCTTTTAAACATATAATCCTTATTTGGAATAAGACCTTCAGCTTCATTAGGAATATCAACACCAGTTTTTTTTCCAAAACCAAATGATAAGAACATATTATATACTTGGTCAATATTGGTAGCCCTAATAGCTTTATAAAAATATACATCACAAGAAACTGCCATAGCTTCGGTCATATTCAATTCACCGTGACCTTCAGGCAACCAACAACCAAAGATACGATCACCATATTGATAAGAACCGGAACAAACCTGAATCATCTCTACATCAAAATCCGTCTTTTCTAAAAGAACAGCTTCCATGATCATTTTTACAATTGAAGCTGGTGGATAAGTACCTTGTGTATAGCGGTTTAACAGTGGACGGTCCGGGTCTGTTTGAATTTCTGACCATTCTCTCTCAGTTGTAAAGCCCGTGAACAGATCCGGTGAATAATCGGGTGAACTAACGGCAGAAAGTATCTCTCCTGATTCGGGATGACCTACAAGGGCAATCCCCTTACGATCGATCATTTGTTTTTCTATAAATGCTTGCAAGTCCAAATCAAGGGTGGTTTGAATATTTTGACCTGGATCAGGCTTTTTAGGGTCTAACTCTGTGGCAGGACCTACTTCCCTGCCAAATACATCCACCTCATAAAAATATATACCTCTATTACCCATCAAAAATATTTCATATTGTTTCTCTAATCCGGTCCAGCCTACCAAATCACCTAACTCATACAATTCTCCATTTATCAAAGATTCGCGAATTTGTCTATCTACTTCTTTAACATATCCAAATAAATGAGGAGCTTTTACCCGACTTGGGAAATAACGTTCCGGGATCTGATCAAAATAAATGCCCTGTAAATTTAATTTATTTTCCTCAAGACGGCTGATCTGTTCAAAATTCAAATCTTTTGCTAAACGAGTTGGGATGAATTGTCCTCTATAATATTTATTATAATTTGATGCCAAAATAGCAGAGTCGGATTCTATATAATTTGATATCAATTTGAACTGTATATTTTGATCCGTCATTTCTCCAGGAATAGCCGTTAGTACATATATCGGAAAATTTTCAACTAAAATATCACCATTTCTGTCAAGTATCAGTCCACGTGGTGCATTTTTTGTGACCTTTCGGATACGATTGGTATTAGACTTCGAACTATATCTTTCGTGTTCAAGAATTTGAATTTGAAAATACCTACTAAGAAGCACACATATAAGTAACCAAACCACAAAGCCCGCGATACGATATTGATGGGAAGAAACAATATTTTCCGCTTTTAACATCAGGATAGCCTGTGTATCGGAAAAATAACCTGTAATATGCCTGCGAAACCTAATGTGTAGCTAGCCGATGCAATCCATTTAAACCAAAATAACGGTAGATCACTAATTAATAGATCTTGGAAGATTACCAAAGAAGATAACAAGAATTGCAAACAAAGAATGCCTATCCATGATAAAGTAAAATATACTGGACTCAGTTTAGTATATAACCCATTCAAATATCCACCGGCATAACCGGTTATTGAATATACCATAGGAGAGAGTCCAAAAAACGATCCAGTGCCTGATAGATCAGTCAATAAGCCTATTATAAACCCAGCAATTGTGCCAGAAAACCGACCGTCCCTAACAGACCAATAAAGTACCAACAAAACACAAAAATCAGGCCGAATTGCGCTCAATGATAAAAATTCTACTGACCAAAGTTGAATAATATAAACGATAAAAAACGGAATAACGTATTTAGTCCATTTCATCTTGATACTCAATAATTACAAATGCGTTTTGTATAAAGTTGAGCTCGCTATAAATGGTAACATTCACAACCTTTTGATAATTGCCACGTTCATCATAAACACCCGCGACATCACCCACAGGAAGTCCAGGTGGATAAATATCACTGAATCCAGATGTCACTACCTGATCACCTATCTCTATATTGACATTCTTTTGCACTTCTCTTATCTCGCAGATATTATTTCCACGCCATCGTAATATACCTGTAGCTCCGCTTGGAAGTATTCGGACACTAAGACGGTAATTATGATCTGTAATGAATTGCACAATAGATGCACTATTCCCCACTTGTATAGTTTTACCAATGACTCCTTCGGGTGTTAATACCGGCTGGTTGACATTTACACCATCATTTTTGCCAACATCTACCGTTAAGGATATTAAATTAGTTTGAATCCCCTTATTTACAATCCTGGTAGGAACTATTTTGAGATTTGTTTGCCTTTTAAAATCGAGAAGATCCTGTAATCTTCTATTTTCTACCGCAAGATTGAGCATTGACTCAACCTGAAGGGATAATTGTAGATTTTTCTCCCTGAGATATTGGTTTTCATAATTCACGAACCAAAGCGATTTAATCCACATTATAGGCAAAGAAATGAATGCCACCATATCGGCGGATTTACCACGGATAACTTGCATTCTTGGATCATCATTTTTTAACAAAAGAGTCGAAGAAAGCAAAACTGCAAGGAAAAAAACAAAGTGATCTTTGTTTTTAATTAAGAAAATATATAGGTTGCGCATGGACAACCTCTACAGTAAAACAGCCTCGTATTTTTTCAAATTCTCAAGCACCATACCAGTTCCTTTCACAACGGAAAGAAGGGGGTCTTCCGCCACATTAACAGGTACATTAGTTCTTTCACGGATAATCTGATCTGTGCCTTTCAACAAACTGCCACCACCTGTAAGTATAATTCCTCGTTCCAAGATATCTGCGGCCAATTCAGGTGGTGTTTGTTCCAAACAGCGCTTTACTGCCTCAACAATTGCATTAACAGGGTCTTTTAATGCCTGACGAATTTCATCAGAAGACACTTCAATAGTTTTTGGTATACCGGATACAAGGTCTCGACCTTTCACAGAGATAGTTTCAGTGGCCATCTGCATTGCAGAACCAACAGACTTTTTGATCGATTCACTCATCCCTAACCCAATTTCTAATTTATGCTCATTACGGAACCATTGTAGAATTGCTTCGTCCATTTCGTCACCTGCAATTCGGATTGTTTCTTTTGTAACTACACCATTGAGCGAAATAACCGCAATCTCAGTGGTACCCCCGCCGATATCTACAATTATATTACCTATTGGCTGACTGATATCGAGACCTATCCCTATAGCGGCGGCAACGGGTTCTTCTATCAAATAAACTTCTCTAGCATTCGCTCGCTCGCCAGAATCCTTAACCGCACGTCTTTCGACTTCTGTAACTCCGGATGGAACACAGATAACCATTCGAGGTCTAGACATTCGATTTAGATTGATTTTTCTAATAAATCCCTGCAGCATACCATCCGTCATTTTAAAATCAGCGATCACACCATCCTGGAGCGGGCGTATAGTTTCCAAATCCCTGTGTGTACGACCGAGCATTGCTTTCGCTTCATTCCCAACAGCAACAATTTTATCATCATGTACGGATCTGGTTACGATAGATGGTTCATTGATAACAATTCCTTTACCCTTGAGCCATATAAGAGTATTTGCCGTACCTAGATCGATAGCTATATCACCGGAAATCCAGTTTATAAATTTTGGTGAACTCCTAATACCCATTCTATCAATCCAGTAGTTTTTTCATAAGGTTACAGGACGCAAATGTACTTCATAAATAAATCCAATTAAACGGAGATTTTATAAATAAAATAAGTTCTGAATATTCTATCAAAAGAGATTAAAAAATAAAATCCCGATTTATTTCTCTAATAAATTCGTTCTAGCCAATCTCATTCCATTCTTGCTTAATTTATCAGCAATTTGATTATTATCTCTATTAATATGATCAAGTGACCATTCATTAAATTTCTCTAAAAGGTTGATTACATCTGAATGCAACACTTTCATTCGATAATTTTTAACTTTGTACACACCATTAACTTGCCTGACAACAAGCTCACTATCAGCATATATATTAATATTCATTATATTCAACTCAAGTGAAACATTCAAACCTTCTAATAAAGCTAAATACTCAGACTCATTATTGGTTTTATCGTATAATGGCTTAGAAAATGTGATCAATTCCTGGCTATCTTTAAATATAACCCCTCCAATGCCTGCAGATTTTGAATGCAAGTCTGCAGCACCATCAATATATAATTCGCATGTTCCATTTCCATGAAATCTATCCAGGATACCTTTTATCACTTCTTTTTGTTCCATAGTAATTGACTTCATA
>DCMX01000064.1:0-650 GCA_002321855.1 Fidelibacterota bacterium UBA1611
CAATATACTATTAGCAACACGGGCCAGAGTGGCGTTTTTGAACCTCCCCCGGGTTGGGATGGCTACAATGGTGAATTCCCTGTCGGCTATGGTGCATTTAATGGTAGAACAGGTGAATTTCCAAATGGCACCAATCAATTCTATACCTGGGGAGCTGGTTTGTGGATCGGGGGAAAATCAGAGTATTTCAATACACCAGAGGATAGATCAATAACTATCGGTAATAAAACTATTGAAAATGTCCGCGTAGCTACAACAGCATATTATTCTGAAATGAGTTCAATATCGAGACTCTGGCAGTCAAACCAACTTATTTCTGCAGTTTCTGATGGTAAACTGGAAGAAAATAAGGGAGAATATTTATTTGGTCAAAAAAACAAGGCGGTAGAAGAATATCAGGAAATATGGTCCTACTTTGAACCACAATCTGGAGATTATTATCATCCAGACTCTGATACTATTTTTCGCCTGGATTTTGAGAATATAAACAAAAGTAGAAAAGAATTTTTAGCCACCAGTTCTTTAGGGCTAGATAGTAGCTTGTTATTGCTAGACCCTTTTCGTGAAGATGAGAATGGTAATATTCGAGGAGATATCGTTTCGGATGAAGATACTTATTGCATTTTTGGGGATTACTTGGATGAAAGGGA
>DCMX01000064.1:1039-4590 GCA_002321855.1 Fidelibacterota bacterium UBA1611
AGTAGAACAACGTACCTATTCCTGGACAACTGACGATTATTTATATATCAATTTTATAATTACAAATATGAATGATTTTCCTTTAGACAGTATATATGTTGGTTATTTTATGGATAATGATGTGGGCTATGCAGATGATGATTTAATTGGTTTTGATCGATCATTAAATCTTGGCTATTCCTATGATTCTGATTCGGAAGAATCAGGCTGGATTGCACCAGCTGGTTATCTTGGATCTGTGTTTGTTGAGTCACCAGTTGATTCCATAGGTGATCCATCAAAAGGAGTTCCACCTGCGGGCAATCAATTAAATGATTGGCAAATCGGTCTAACTGGTTTCCAGACATGGATTCGCTCCGATTTAGGTCAAAGTGAAGGACATCCTGGCGACGTCGATGATGACGAGATGGACCATATTAAATATTTTCAGTTATCAATGGTTGATAGCTTTGAAGTGTTTGAAGAGCCGCAAGATGTAAGGCAACTGGCAACAAGTGGGCCCGTCATTAGATTAGATCCAGGTAATTCCATCAGCGTAACGGTTGCTCTAGTCGCAGGATCTTCCTTATCTGAATTGAAAAAAAATACGCAATCAGCTATTGATAAATTTAATTCAGGTTATATCGGCGCAGAAGCTCCGCCATCGCCAAAACTAAGCGCCCAGCCTGCCCACCAGGCTGTTTATTTATCATGGGATAATTTCCCGGAAACTGTGATTGATCCTTTCACTGGATTAGCTGATTTTGCTGGATATAGGGTATATCGGTCACTCTCAGGCCTGCAGAATGATTGGACTTTACTTGCTGACTATGATGTAATTGGTGATTCATCAGAGTGGTCAGGTATTGTTGAATATTCAAAAGGTACCTCAAATGCGATCTCTGAGTTTATAGGACCGTTGGGCTCAGGTGATATCAGTTCTAATCCATCTATTGATGCAATAGTGGACCGGTTTGTTGAAGCGGAATATACGATTGAATTAATGGATCATCAGATTGAGGTGAATGGCGTCACTACTGATACATTGAAAATGGTGATCTATAATGTGACTAATATGCAATCGGTCTTACCTCATATTGCGGCGATGACCATGGGAGAAGGTTTTAGAACTTATGCAGAATATGATAGTGTGGCAATGCAGGCTGGTAGTGGCACTTTATCAGATATTGAACTTTATCGCGATGGATATTTTATCTACTTAGATGGTTTTTTTGTAAAATTATCAAATGGTGAGTATAAGGATCTTGATCTGGATGGGATAATTAGCGATACAGAAATTGCGCAACAGTCACTCAGTCCGCAGGATGGAGATATTTTTATTATTCGGACATTTGCTGCTCAAGAAATAGGTGGGCAAAGCGGTTTATCTTATACGTACTTGGATGAAGGATTAATTGATGGAATGAATTATTTCTATTCAGTTGTATCCTATGATAGAGGCGTGCCCATAGCAGATATTCCGCAATTAGAAAGCAGTCTATATCAAAATGTTATTATGGTTCGCCCTCAGCATATGGCTTTAGAATTAGCCGGTGAACCAAAAATTTCTGATTATATTCACTTTGGTCCATCTACAGGACAGTTTTTAAAAGCAATAACAAGCTATGAAAATTTGACAGGCCATCATTATGGAATACAGTTTTTCCAGGATGATGCTTCAATAACTGATAATAAATCAGCAGATTACGGAATTATTATTGATTCCACATTAGGAGAAGTTGGAATTGTGGAACCGCTGGATAACATCACTCCTGGTGCAGCATACACTGATACTTTAACTATAGGAGGCAGTGGGTCAGTTGATGATGGCAATATGACTTTACCTTTGGGTGTGATCGTTCCAGGGACGTTTAATTTGACTTTGGATGACCTTGTATTAACTGATCAAGGTAATGGCATAATTAAAGGAGTCAAAAATGGTGATACTATAATAGCTGTAATCAATTATGGCGATGGAATTATTAACTTAAGTGCGGAAATGACTGTAGGGTTGACGGGTGCAAATCTATCAGCACAGTATAGTTATAATCCGCTGATAATTAAATCGCTAAATACTAATAGTTATTCAGGAAAATTAATTCCTGAAACAGTATACGGCATTGGATCTACAAGTATATTAAATGACGAAATTATTATGCAAGACCATGGGTTTATTTTTATGATCACAAATCCTGTCCTCAGTATTGACTCAGTATACTGGAGTTTGGGTACTAATATAAGTGACATTTTCAAGTTTGATATGCGATCAACTTCGCTTGACCCTTATGATTATTACATAACTTTTTATGATCAATCGGATTCGATCGTGGCTGATACATCTGCAGTTGGATATTTTCGTTATAATAATAATGGTGATGATTCATTTTTTTCTCAGCGAACACCGATTAGTATTTACAACATGACTTTGGGCCAAAAAGTATGGAGTTACAATGTGCGCCGTGCCCAAGATAAATATTATTTGTGGTGGATAATGGATGAAGATGCTGGAGCCAATATCAAAAATGAGTTTCGGGTTCTTACGAAGCAAGCACAGGATAATGTTGTCTTAAATCCCACGAGTTTCGAAGTGACCTTTTTACCATTTGATGAGAATATTGTAGGTGGCGATGCTCTGGCTTATCCTGATGGACCAAACGCTGAAACTCCAGATACATTATTTATAAATACGTCTAGACCTCTAACTGTTAATGATGAGTTCAAGTTTTATACTGTTAATATGCTTGATACCTTGAGTCGCGCATCATTGAACGAAGTGAAGGTTGTTCCCAATCCCTATATCGTTAGAGCCCTATGGGATCAGAATCGGTTTACTCAGCATATTGATTTTCGCCATTTACCAGCAACTTGTACAATTAGGATTTTTAATGTTGCGGGTGAGTGGATTGCTACACTGACAAAAGATGGAATCGTAGGGAATAATGAGGTCTATGATGAGGAAGGTTCTATATCCTGGGATTTGAGAAATTATGAAGGATTGAAAGTAGCCAGTGGTTTATACCTATATCAACTTGAAGGTGAATTACTTGGTAAAACTGTCTATAAGGAAGGGAAAATCGCAATTGTATTAGGTCCCTAGTTATGAAGATATCTTTACATAAAATAATAGTTGTTGGGTTGTTAATAAGTCATATAATTATAGCAGGACAGGGTAGCGCTGGTGCAAAATTTCTACAAATTAATGCTACTACAAGAGGTTCAGCAAATGGTGGTGCCTTGGTTGCCAGGCCAGGCCTAATCGATGCATTAAGTTATAATCCAGCGACAGCGGCAACCCTTACAGGATCTAATTATGTTATTCACCATTCGAATTATTTTGTGGATATGAGTTTCGACTACATGTCTTTTACATATAATGTACCCGCTATTGGGACATTCTCAGTGGGATTACTGGGGCTTCTCTCAGGAGATATTGAAGAGACTACTGAGCTTCAACCCCTTGGGACTGGTAGAACCTTTACTGCCAATGATTTTGCCGGTTTTCTATCGTTTGCACGAAGTATGACTGATAAGTTTAGCGGGGGAGGTACGATCAAATATGTGATGCAGAACAT
>DCMX01000104.1:0-1139 GCA_002321855.1 Fidelibacterota bacterium UBA1611
ACACGAATAATTAATTGATTAATTAGCGACATAGTTCGAATCAGTTTAAAAAACGAGTCCGAAAAACGCTAAATCACTAACAGGTGAGAAGCGCTTCCAGATTTGCCAGGAAAACTCAGCTATTCTTTGAATCTATTACTGACAAACTGTTAGCACTTTATTTCAATAGGAATCCTTAAATTGGAGTAAAAACTTACCTTCTCAAGAGTGGAAATGCAATATTTATGAACCATTGGAAAAATATATTTATCAACATTCTTACATTAACATTCTTGTTTGGATGGACAGGTTTACCTTTAGAACCTAATCATCCTGCTCATGTATATCTTAGAAGGCAGGCAGCTTTGGGTAATGTCCCCCTCTCTATACTGTCAAAAGCCCCGATATCAACTATTCATACTGCTATAAGTTTGTCTAATATAAATACATCTTTGTCAAATCGATTATTACGAGATCTGGGGCTACCAATAAAACAATCTGGTTTAATCCATCCCTTCCAAAAACATGCCTTAAGTGGTATTAGTAAATCGTTTTTTAAATTCGATTCAAATGAACCTGCATCTCATTTTCTATCTGTCGCACAGGACACGCTAACATTCTGGGCAGATTGGATAGAACATGGATCCTTAAGTGGAAAAGATTCAGAAAAAAAATACTTTAAGGACCAATTGTCAGTGCAAGGTATACTCTATGATAAAGTGTATGCATATTCCAGATTCATCATGCACCGTATAACAGGCAAGGATCCTGCTTTTGCACAAGATTACCAGAATGAATGGACAAAATTTTTCCCTGATATCAATATGAGTATCTGGTATACATCTGAAGCATCTTTTTACATTAAAAATCAACTGTTTGATATAGAAATTGCTAGAACTCCATATTCTTGGGGATGGTCAACAACACAATCACCGATCATAGCTTCCGCTGCGGTTCCATTTAGTCGGGTTGCTCTATATAAAACTTTAGGCAGTTTTCGTCTTCAGGCATTACATGGTTCATTACTATATAGTTCAATAGACAGTACCCATCAATCGAATATAAAAAAAGAGAAATATGTCGCTGCGCATCGTTTGGAATGGGACATGTCGTCTAATTTGACGGTATCTTTTACGGAAATGGCCTTATATGGTGATCGT
>DCMX01000104.1:1517-3336 GCA_002321855.1 Fidelibacterota bacterium UBA1611
CATAACCTTGGTGACCTAGACAATATTATCATGGCGGCGGACATGGCATGGCGAATTAGACCTGGATTTATCTTTTATCACACATTATTGTGGGATGAACTATCTTGGCTGGACCTGTTTAAAGATTGGTGGGGAAACAAGTTTGTATACCAGATTGGATCATTCTATGCACCAAAGAATATAAGGTTGCCAGATATTCGTTTAGAGTATACCCAGTGCAGACCTTGGGTCTACACACATTCAGATTTTCCATTTTCCCATGCAGGGCAGCTAATAGGTTTTCCATATGGACCCAGCAGCAGGGTTTTAAGATTGGAAACTTTTTGGTTTCCTACAGACAGAATCGAGTTGGAAGCATCTCTTGAAAAAATAGAAAAGGGCACTGGTTTTGGCTCCGATGTGAGTGATAACTATGATAAACGTGATAGGTCACTTGACCTAAGTACACCATTATTATTAGAACCAATTGAAGAATCATTCAGGCTCTACGTTAAATCAGGCATTCTGCTTACAGATATGCTTAAAATCCAACTATTAGTACATAATGATATGAATCAAACAGTATTTTATGATCTTGGATTGATATTTAATTGGTAAACTACACAAGTAAATAATATCTCTTTGAATTCACGGTTTTACTATATAATCAAATAGAGTAGATCTTATAATTACTGAGTAGTATTTGTTTGATATTTAAACTATATAAAATTGTCACGGTAATAATTATCTCAGTAGGAGTGCGGTTTGCATTTGAAAATGATTTCTCTCCTGCGCAAAACGATACGTTAAATTATATTCATGTAATTTTTAGATGGCCTCAAATTAACAGTGATATATCATACACTCTGAATGTCTCGAATACAATTGACAGTAGCGAATGGAATATTAACACTTCAATAAATGCATTTGTTCTCGAAGAATATCTTGATTGGGGGAATACGTATGAGTGGTATGTTTGTTATGAAAGTATTTATGGCAACGATTGTTTTGAGTCACAATATTTCACTATAAACCATTTACCAAACTATTATCCAAATCAAAATCAACTCAAGTTGATAGACGAATCAAAATATTCGAGTGGATTAAATATAATTGCATTGAATGAGATTTTTTCAACAATAGTTGTTGATAGATATGGTGAGCCAGTATGGTTCTTTGATTTAGAGAATTTTGAGGATGGTTCATTTTATGCATTTGGATTATTACCAAATGGAAATATTATCGGAAATTCTGAAATACCTTCACCATCAGGCTATGGATACGAGATAGATCTCGATGGTCAAATTTTATTTCAATCAATTGTAAATGGACATCATCATGAATTCATAAAATCATCGAAAAATACTTATTGGGGAATGAGAAATGATGCTGTGTACGAAATTAACCATTGTGAGGACCCTATTAATGAGTATGTTTTCTGGGCAGGGGATAAATTTCTTGAATATGATTCATCCGGATCAATTATTTGGGAATGGAGTACATTGGATCATTTAGATCATACAGATTATAATCCAATGTTTTGTAATGGTGTAAACCCTATTGTTGTTGATTGGACCCATGCCAATTCAGTATTGTTCGATCAAAATACAAATTCCGTTTATATCTCATTACGGAATATTTCAAGAATTATAAATATAGATTACGATACTCAGGAAATAAACTGGCAGATCGGTCAAGCAGAATTGATGAATGATTCAATAGATGTTAGCATGGATTTTGATTTTTCTGGACAACATAGCCTAAGACTACTTGAAAACGGACATATACTTTTTTTTGATAATCACTCGTATCTCGAACCAAGAAATTCTAAATGTATTGA
>DCMX01000042.1:0-2628 GCA_002321855.1 Fidelibacterota bacterium UBA1611
AATGAGAGCATTCGAGTACCACCCGGGTGCAAACGCTGAAGATTCATTTTGGTAGAGGTATGCGGTTGTAGGGTCAGTGCCGGAGAGAATTTCTGTGTGTAATTCCGCAGCAGAAGCAGTGAGCGGATCAACGTTCACTNNCCCTCTAAACCAACTGGGATGGGTAACCCTTCACTGATCGCATTTTTATAATCCATAATTTCATCGTCATTATAAGGTATCTCGGTGATTACGGGAGCATGATACACGCCTTGTCTACCGCCTGGGGCGCTCCAGTGAATTTCAATGCTGGGTGGGTTGGCTTCATTCCAGCCATCAATATCCAGAAAATAGGTATCAATACCATCGCGGTCTGTTATACCGATTACAAAATATCCTTGAGGAATGGCATCTTCCAAATCATCATTGGCACCATTAATGAGAGCATTCGAGTACCACCCTGGTGCAAACGTTGAAGATTCATTTTGATAAAGATATGCTGTTGTAAGGTCAGTGCCAGAAAGAATTTCTGCGTGGACATCCGCAGCAGATGCAGTGAGCGGATCAACGTTCACTGCTGTTGCGCTCCAATACGGCCAATTGGTAGCATTTACATAATAATTAAAAATAATGGTATCCACTTCAATGTTAGGATTTAAGCCAGCAATATCAAAGATTGCCCAGCCTGCATTTTTGCTAGCAGCTAGGCCCCCATGACCCTGTATTAAACTGCTTGCAATGAACGCTGAACTATTGGTTGTACCTGTATGATAGTCAACAGATTGCGGTACAGCAGGAAAAGGATTAAGATTTGACATGGCGATCGGTTCATACCAGTTCAAAAAGTTGCGGGCATCTCCAGCAATAACACTCAAATTACGAGGATGACATAAATTTGGCTCTGAAACCATATCCACTGTGAAGGTTGCAGTATCGAGTACAGCAGGAGAAAAACTTGCACCATTTAAATCAACAAGTTCAATTTTTAAATTGTGTATTCCTTCTGCTATTCCTGAAACCATCACTGGCGCTACAGAGTAAGCTACCGCTTGAGAAAGGTCATCTAAATAGATAATAGCATACCCATCTCCCTCTTGGTTCTGGGGATCTCCAAGTTCAAAAAATGATGCCACAGTAAATGTGACGTTAACAAAATTGGTGTCAATTACCGATCCTGTTGTAGGGAATGTGATTTGGATTGTTTGATCTCGTGAATCCTGACCGATTCCAAATGTAATTAGCGACAAGGCTAAAATTAATGCTTTAGTCAGTTTTCCGATTAACAATTGAGCCCTCCATAAAAGTGCATAAATGTATTTTTATCCGATTCTCTACGATGGATAAGAAATAGTGTCCCCGAATTTAATGTATCACCCATGATAATCAACGATAATTGGCAACCCTTGTACCGAGTGTGTCTTAAATCACGTTCTATTTAAGGCGAATCATTTTTTTTACAAAAGAAACATCATTTGTTTGGGCATTTATAAAGTATATACCTGAAGGAATATTTTCACGTAAAGTAAAAGTATAGTGTCCACCATTTAAAGTACCATGATGGATAATTCTGACCAATCTGCCTTGCAAATCATAAATCGAAATTTCATAAAACCCTGTTTTAGAAATATCTAGATCAATATTGCAATAACCATTATTAGGGTTTGGGTAGATAGCACTGATGTTGAAATATGCAGGATTATTTTTATTTTCTTCCTGGATTGCCAGTGTGCTGTATTCCAGATATTGCAAGCCACCAGCTTTGGAACCGATTACCAAGTCTTTTTGTTCTAACCCAGAGGATGAAATTGGGCATGGTGCCAAATTCTGACCACAATAGGGATATTCCAGTGTATCCTGGACCACTAGGGTATCCGTATCTTCATAGCGCAGCAGTATTAATTCCCCAATCTCATTGCCCACGATAATTGATCCATCCGCTAATATTGCCGGGGAAGCATCATCACCAATATCCAGCTGAACCGCCAACACTAAAGTATTTATGTCACCATTATTAATATACACCGAAACTTTACCATCCTTAGTACCTATCACAAGATCATCATCATTATCCTGGTCCACATCTCCCCAAGCAGGAACGGTTTTTCCATTTAAATCCAAATTCATATAATGTCCGTTATAGGTCCACCCAGTGTCTGTATTTGCATAATGCAGTAAATACCCGTTGAATTCGCCAATGATCGCATCTAAATCGCCATCATTATCCAGATCATAGAATGAAGGCGCTAAGTTGGTGGTAATAAAATCATCAATAAAGGTTGAATCGCTTAACACAAACTCTGGTATGTCATCATTGGTAGTGTTCTCGAAATAATATATCTGACCACCAGATAAACTGTTATCTGGATTGAATTCAGTTCCTACAACAAGATCGTGGTCATTATCACCATCTAAATCTGCCAAAACCGGCCTACTGCCGCCAATAAGATCCAGCCCTGGCAAGAGGTCCATGGTAACCAGCTGGAAGTCATATTCAGCATCGGTACCATTATTATTGTAATAAATCAGATTATGGATAAAATCAGTTCCATAATTGCCGGAAAGAACACCAACCACAAGGTCACCTGTGCCGTCCGGTTCGAAATCTGTGATTATTGGAATATTGAAACCAGCAGTCTCGAGCATTCCCAA
>DCMX01000042.1:3019-3563 GCA_002321855.1 Fidelibacterota bacterium UBA1611
TAATTTTCCAGGTAAAACAACCCCGGTTGATAAAAATCGCCCCATATCAAGTCCAGATCAGAATCATTATCAAGATCATAAAAAGAAATGCTGTTAGCGCCATGGCGTCCTGGTGTCCAGATAATCTGAATATTTTCAAAATAATCAGAAACAAATTCAAACTGTGGGCCCGTATCAGCATTCCCTTGGCCTGCGTAATAAGCCAATCTTCCTGAAATATCACCGACGAAATAATCCAGGTACCCGTCCGCATCAATATCAGCTACAGTAGGGATAACGATCTGTCCACCATAGACAGGAAAACCGGATGGCGTATGCAGTTGTGAATTCACTAGATGCAATGTACCATTCACATTTTCATAATAACTTACATTGTCAGTGCCTGGTTTATGTGATAATAGATCATGATCACCATCATTATCAAAATCATTAAAATTGAACCATATTCCCACCAGCAGGCCCTGGAAAAACTTTGTTACCAGTGTGAAAATTGGTCGATCCCCAAATTGCCAATCTACCTGTCCCTCCCAATATTGCAATCGGC
>DCMX01000150.1 GCA_002321855.1 Fidelibacterota bacterium UBA1611
AAAATTAAAAATACCATTATCAGACCAACCGTGTTCATCATCTCCGATCAAAGGTCTTTTATGGTCAGTTGATAGAGTTGTCTTCCCAGTACCGCTTAGACCAAAAAAGATTGCCGGATTCTCTCCATTATTATCCACATTCGCAGAACAGTGCATGGCCAAAACCCCCTGAAGTGGCAGTAAATAATTCATGACAGAAAAAATGCCTTTCTTCATTTCTCCGCCATATTCTGTTCCTCCAATTATAGCAATACGCTTAGCAAGATGGAAAATGATGAAGGTCTCAGAATTCAATCCATGCCTTTCAAAATCAATATTCTTCACATCTGAAGCATTAATGATCGTGAAATCCGGAGAAAATCCATTTAACTCTCTCTCCTGAGGCCGAATAAACATGTTATGTACGAAATGAGCCTGCCAGGCCTTTTTAACTAAAAATCTAACCCGTATAGAATAGGCAGGATCTGCACCAGCGAAACCATCGAAAACGTATGTCTTTGATATTGTCCGGTTATAGTAATCAATTACCTTTAAATAAAGTTCATCAAATACATCATCGGTGATTTCTTGATTGATGGGTCCCCACCATATATTTTCAGAGCATGAGGGCTCTTTCACGATATATTTATCTTTCGGGGACCTTCCGGTATAGCTACCTGTGTCCACCATAGCCGCACCATTGGCAGCAATGCTACCTTCATTGTTAGCAATAATATCCTGCACCAAAGTTTCGACCGGTAAATTGCGAAAAACAAAATCTGATCCATTCAAACCAAGCCTATTCAGTCCTATTGCTTTTATTGTTTCACTCATTTTAGTTACTTTCCATGAGGATGTGCATTTTTATAGACCTGCTTAATTTTTTCAGGTAACACATGGGTATATATTTGGGTTGAAGATAGGCTGGCATGGCCTAACAGTTCCTGGACAGCCCTGATATCTGCCCCACGATCAATAAGATGGGTAGCAATAGAGTGGCGGAGCATATGTGGTCCTAATCTCTCGTGCGATCCAAATCTCTCGTGCGATCCAAATCTTTCATCCTCCTCCAGCTCCAGAACTAAATTTAAATATTGTTCAACCTTTCTCTGAATAGTACGGTATGAAACCGGTTTTATTCCGGTACCCATGAACAATGGGAACAATGATTCAGAATTCCATGATCTTTTATTTGCTCTTAAATAATTGTCCATAGCTAAGAATGCTTTATCTCCAAAAGGTACGAGTCTTTCCTTATTACCTTTACCTGTCACTCTCAATAAATATTTTTTAGTATCCACATTCCTGATTTTCAGTTCAGCTAATTCACTTAAACGAATCCCTGTGGCATAAAACAATTCGATTATAGAAATATCCCTCAAACATTCAATATACTTGGGAACATTGTAGGTTTTTTTAGGGAAAAAATCATTAAGAACCTTTTTCACATTCGTATAAAAGATAATCCATTCTGATCTTAACCAATCAATTGTGAATCCCGAATGATTCTTACACTTCTTCTTTAATGCATCTTTTAACTTTTTAATATTTTCTTCTAAATCTGGAGATAGTTTTTTACGGTTTTCTTTATCCAGGAAATGATTTGTAAGCGTACGTTTATTCCCACTAACAATGATCATTATACTATCAAAAAAGTATCTTAAGATAGGGGAGATAATTAAATCTTCTACCAGCTGCTGCGATAAAAACATTGGTAGGGTTTTATCGGTCTTGGGTGTTTTTACCTGCAGTGCTGGGTTATCCTTCAGGTCTTTTTTTCTTACTATATAATTAAAAAATGACTTTATCGTTGCCAATCTCCTGGCCACCGTTCGGGATTTAAGTTCTTTTTCAAATTCATTGCCTAAAAAATTACGGATAGTTCTTCTATCTACAGTGTCAACCCCTATTTCAGTACAATATTTTATAAACTCTTTTAGATCATGCTTATAGGATGTTATCGTGTTTTTAGAATAACCACGTTCGCTCGATAAATGCGTGATAAATTCATCCTGAAGCTCAAGAATATCGCTAAAGTTAATCATTGATCGACCCGATCAAATTTACAAATGTGTCCGGGAGAGGTGCTGTAAAATTTATCTGCTGATCAGTCTTTGGATGTATACATGCCAATTTATAGGCATGCAAAGCATGGTGTCCGAATATTGTCATCTCTTCTGATAAATGTTTCCTAATATCTGAAAGAAATCCCTTGCACTTATTCATACCACCACCATATTTCTCATCCCCGAATATAGGATGACCTGACCATGCTGCATGCACCCGGATCTGATGTGTTCGTCCGGTCTTAGGCATGAAAGCAACATGAGAATAATAGCGGTATTGTTCCAAAATTAAATAATTGGTGATTGAGTTTTTTCCATTCTGATCAACACAATAAATCCTTGGGTCTGATCTACTTCTTCTGATATTTTGATCGATTTTTCCTGAGACCTCATCCCAGACCCCCCAAGTTAAGGCTCTATATTCCTTTTTAATGGTCCTGTTCTTAAACTGGTTGGCCAAGTGAAAATGTGAATCATTTGTTTTAGCTATAATGATGATGCCAGATGTATCAGCATCAAGGCGGTGTACAATACCCTTTCGAATACTGCCATTAACATTTGACAGTTGGCTGAATCGATCTATAAGACCATTTACCAAGGTTCCAGACTCATTACCAATACCCGGATGCACTACCAATCCAGCAGGTTTATTAATCACAATTATTGAATCATCTTCATGAATAATGTTCAAATCCATTGTTTCTGGTAGGACATCTAATGCACGTTCTTTTCGATCCTTTAAAGCAATATCAATTCGATCATTCAATACTAACAGATAATTTGATTTCACCTGTTTCCCATTCACTACTATTGCGCCGGATCTTATATGGTTCTGAATCATAGTACGAGAAACAGTATCGAGTTGATCAGAAATAAATCGGTCCAATCGCTGACCAACTTCTTCTGTTATAACAAAAGAATGCGAAGTCAAGAAAGAGATTCCTCTTGAACCTTGATCTTTCTTTGTATAATAAAAGAATAATATAAGAAAAGTATCATACCTATGGTTACAGCTGAATCTGCAACATTAAATATATACCACTCCCAGTAATCACCAATTTTGAAATGAAAAAAATCAATTACTTCACCAACACGAAGCCGATCCATTAGGTTTCCAAGAGCGCCGGCCATAATAAGTGCTAACGATAATTTCACAATAATATGACCTGACCTTTCCTGCCAGAAAATAATCCCTAGGATAATTGTCATGATCAAAGAAAGGATAGGTAATGTCAGATTCCCACCGGGAAGGGATAACCCGAAAGCCATACCGTCATTGCTTACATAAGTAAGATAAAAGAAATTTTCAATTACTGGCACGGATTCATATAGATCAAGCGAATGGTTTACTGACCATTTTGTTACTTGATCAACGGTGAAAACGGCTACGGTTAGCCAAAGAACTCGCACTAAATATCAACTAAGATTCAGTTTTTCTTTTTCTTTACAATCGACACACTTAGTAGCATTAAGAACTTCCATCATTCTTTCTTCAGGTATCAATTCTCCACAAACCATACAGGCCCCAAATTCATCGGCGTCAATTCGTTCCAGCGCTAACTGTAAATGGTGAAAATAATCAGTTTCCCTGTTCATCAAATGAAAACTCTTTTCCCGCTCATATGAGTCTGTACCTGCATCAGCCATGTGTACACTATATACAGAATCCTGTGCCAGACTCGCGTTACCTTTTGCCGTATTCTCTAGTCTATCTCGAATACCATTCATTTCCCCATTGATATCACTCATTTTTTCTTCTATCGCCTTTTTGAATTTTTTTAATTTCAATTTTGTATACTTTTTTTGTGCCATTATACAATTCCTATTATTTACACTTTTTCAATACCAATTTTAATTTGTTCACCTTGAATCTCAATAATTCCATGATGGTCTCCTTCTTTGAATTTCCGACCAATAGATTTCGTTAAGGTCTCAGAGCAAAAATAGGACCTGAATTTACCCAGAGCAGTGGCTATTCCCCCATCTAAATCCCAGAATACTCTTATACGATCTTCAACAGCTAAATTGGCATTGCGTCGTAAATTCTGCACTTGTCTCACCATATCGCGCACAATACCTTCCTGCACTAGTTCTCTGGTAAGTTCAAGAGACAAACCCACAGTTAATCCGTTACCACTGGCAGCAGAGAACCCTTCATCGGCAATGGTATCAATAAATATATCATCCTTTTCAAGAATAAAT
>DCMX01000038.1 GCA_002321855.1 Fidelibacterota bacterium UBA1611
CATCGATCACATAAAGTCCGTACTTATTGCAGAGCTCGTACCATCGCTCCTGATTAGGATAATGGCTGGTGCGAACTGCATTGATATTGTGCTGCTTCATAAGCTGAATATCTTTGACCATTGTCTCTTCATTGATAGAACGACCGTTCACAGGATCCCATTCGTGACGATTCACACCCCGGAACATGATCGGTTTTCCATTAACTAATAAATTACCATCCTTTAATTCTACCCGCTTAAACCCCACTTGCTGGACAAAGCTCTCAACTATCTTGCCAAAAGGATCTGACAGTGTGACCTGTAACTGATATAAATGAGGATCTTCTGCAGACCAAGGGATAACGTCCTTGATCCGTGTCTTAACTTGAACAGTTGTAACAGTATCCAGAGATGTAATGGATGTAGAATCGAAGATCGTTCTAGTGTGCCGGGAAACATTTTTCAAAACAGTATTAACCAGGAAGTTACCAGTATGCTGTTCCTTATTCTTCAATTCTATGCTGAGATCAAAAAGACCTGTCTTATTATTTGCATCCAAACCAGCATGCACAAAATAATCAGTTATCCGGATATTTGGTGCGGAGTAAACATACACATCCCGTTCCAGACCACTGACTCTCCAAGTATCCTGTCCCTCTAAATAACTACCATCTGAAAATCGGTAAACTTCTACGGCAACCTTATTTTCACCCGTTTGCACATGGGACGTTATATTAAACTCAGCTGGTGTTTTCGAACCCTGGCTATACCCCACGAACTGCCCATTGATCCATAGGTAAAAAGCGGATCTCACGCCACTGAAATGAATAAAAATATCCCGCGCTTTCCAATAGGAAGGAACACGAAAGGTCCGAGTGTAAGATCCCACTGCATTATAATCGTGAGGAACAAAAGGTGGGTCAGGCGGAAATGGATATTCTTCATCCAGGTATATGGGGGTGGACCATCCCTGCAACTCCCAATGGCCAGGCACGATGATGTTTTCCCATTTTGAAACATCAAAATCAGACATATAAAATGTTTTTGGTCTTTTGTTAGGCGATGGAGAAAAATGAAACTTCCAGGTACCATTCAAAGATTCAAAAAACTTGGAATGCCTAAGGTCTCCCTTTAAAGCTAACCGTTCAGATTCGAAAGGAAAGAAATGAGCCCGAGGTCTCTCACGATTGATCTGGTAAATAGTAGGATCCTCCCATTCTGGGGCATTCTTCTTACGTCTTGGATCTTTCATGATGATCATTACCGCAACAAGGGTTAAAATGCCAACACCAACAAGCACCTGTTTTTTCATCATCCTATCTTGAAATTATCCTGATCCAGGACCCTATCCAATGTCTCCGCTAACTCAAGAGAATTATCCTTCGTAAAAACCAATGGTGGCTTGATCTTTAATACATTCTGATCAGGCCCATCATTGCTTATCAGAATATTATTATCTTTCATAAGATTAGCGGCCAGGTCTGCTTCATTGCCTGCAGGGATCAACTCATCATGGTCCTTGATGAGTTCCACACCAAGAAATAGGCCCTTCCCGCGTACATCCCCTATGATCGCATGCTTATTCTTTAATTCTTCTAACAGTTCCAGTAAATATGTACCCACCATCAATGCATTTTCCTGAAGATGCTCCTCTCGGACAACATCCAGAACTGCCTGACCAATGGAGCATGATACTGGATTTCCCCCAAAAGAATTAAAATATTCCATACCATTATCAAAAGCATCAGCAATGTCTCTTCGGGTGATCACTGCGGAAATCGGATGCCCGTTTCCCATGGGCTTCCCCATAGTAACAATATCAGGGGTCACGTCACATGTTTCAAAACCCCAAAAATGAGTGCCAGTCCTACCAAATCCGATCTGCACTTCATCGATAATACATAGTCCGCCAGCCTTTTTTACCATTTCAAACGCTTGCTGTAAAAATGATTCAGGGTAAATGATCTGACCCCCACTACCCATGATCGCCTCAGCAATGAAGAGCCCTAATTGTTTTCCATCATCTTGGATCTTTGCAATGGCGTCAAGAACAAGGCCGGCATACTGAGAGCCAGCCTTTTGATCACTCCCACGAAATTTTCCACGATATGGATCAGGCATGGGAATCACACTAACAAATTCGGGGGCACCCGTACCTCCTGGTCCATAGAGCTTGTAGGGGCTTATTTCGATAAGAGCTGAGGTTTGCCCGTGATAGGCTCCGTTAAGTACTATTGATTCCCTGCTACCGGTAAAGTTACGAGCCATTCGTAATGCTAGATCGTTAGATTCGCTCCCGGAATTGGTGAAATAGCATACGTCCAGTCCTTCTGGGAGTGTATCATTAAGTTGTTGCGCGTAATTGACTATGATATCATTGAGATAACGAGTATTGGTATTTAGCGTTCTTGCTTGTTTTTCCTCAGCCGAAATGACCTTGGGGTGACAATGCCCCACATGACTGATATTATTCACTGCATCCAGATATCTTTTTCCATTGGCATCAAAGAGATATTGTCCTTTCCCTTGAACAGTATGCAGTGGCTCGCGATAGGATAGACTAAAGGAAGGCCCTAATAACCGTTTCCTAAGTTCAAGAATTCTCTTATCTGTCAACATACTGTAATAATTTTTCTGCCCAATCATTCAGGCCTTGCCCTTGCATATAATCTAAGAAATCCCACGCCCGGTCATCTGAAACAGAAATGTATGTGTTATCCGGGAACAAGTTCTTGCGATATGCTGCCATGGTCACAGTTATGCATAAGCGGATGCAAACCAGATATATTACCGACATTAGCTCATCCCTATATAGTGGGAAAATTTGATTATATCCTTTCAACAACTGTGCAGCAATACTGAACGGGTCTTTCTTGCCTAATACCATATAAGCAATACATACTGCTGGCTCGCACACGATATAGGTATGAACCATATCACCAAAATCAATAATACCTATCGTGTTCTTATTATCGCTCACAAGAATATTATGGTCATTGCCATCGTTGTGTATCACAGCCTTTCGGAGCTGGGTTTCTTTTGGTAGAATATTTTTTTTATATTGACCAAGAAAATGGTCTATCAAGTGACATTTACGTTGATCCCATAGGTTCGAATAATGGGTCTCAATAAAATCTATATTCCGAATATCCCAAGGAAATCTCCTTTTTGCAGCAGGATGAATAAACCCAAGAAGAGCATGGTCAAGCTTTCCAAGAAAATTACCCAATCTCAACATCGATAGAACATTATGGTCCATATCTTTCAATTGCTGACCAGGAACATAGTTCAGGACACGTACCAAATGAACAGTCCCATGATATAAATACTCCAATATATCGGATCCATTTAAAGTTTTCACAATAGATGAGACCCGTATGGATGGTGCAGTCTCAGCTACATGATATAAAACCTGATTCTGCATATACACGATTTGTAGTTCTTCCGCTTCATTGAATATTTTCATGACATATTCTTGCCCAGATGTATCAGATAGGTGAAAGTTCTGATCACGTTCGCTATTAAGCTTTACAGCCTTTATGTTCATACCAAAATGATCGAACGCTATTTTTTCTATATCCGTTGAATGAAAAAGTGGGGGAAGTGTATTAAATATGGACATTGAAGAAAGAGATTAATTTATTTATCTGAGGGTGAATTTCAAATAATTTATATCAGTGTAACATTAAAAGTTATATATGAAAATTGTAACAAATTTCGACATTACAAATTTAGAAAAACCACCTGTAAAATATTGATACATTTTATTTTTATTGTGTATTGTTTTGTTATTATATTTCGATTAATCGAGGTAATTGGCATATTCTTATGCTAATAACTTTTTAGTTAAAAAATGGCGGACTCAGCACCAAATTCCATCCTTGTTGTGGACAATGATGAACAGTCCACGGATCACATAGCAAGTGGTTTGAAAGATAATGGCTATCTTGTCATCACTGCGCCCAATGGCTATGATGGCTATGTGAGAACCCGTAATGAGAGTCCAAGCATTGTTATAGCAAACGATCTTTTGCCGTATGTCAGCGGTTATAAGTTAGCCAAGCTTATCAAATCTGACGATAGGCACAAAGATATCATCATTATTATTATGAGTATATCATCAGGACAGACAATAGAAAAACTTTATTCTCAAAGTGGTGCTGATAGTTTCTTAGAGAAACCATTCCAGCTTAAAGATGTTATAGACCTAATAAAGACCCATACTGAAAATGGTTGAAGGTTTTTATCCGCTGATACAGGTTTACAGTTTCATCATAGGGATCTCTGTGGGGAGTTTTCTAAATGTTATGATCTATAGAATTCCAAACAATAAATCAATTATCCGACCCAGGTCAAAATGTACAAACTGTAGTAACCCGATCAATTGGTATGATAATATCCCAATATTTAGTTTCTTAATACTTCGTGGAAAATGCAGGCACTGTGATACTATCATAAATATTCGGTATCCACTGATCGAGCTCATAGGTGGTTTACTGGCTTTATTATTTCTTGATATCTATGGTCTAACATTTCAGTTTGGGTTATTTCTACTGCTATCTTATATGCTTATCGCAATAACATTCATTGATATCGATCATTATATCATTCCTAATCAGTTTATCATCTTTGGAATGATCGCTGGAATCGGTGCACACGTTCTAAGGTTACTGCCAATTTCTATGATCGATGGTATATATGGACTCTTATTCTTTGGTGGCACACTTTTTATGACCGGAATCATTGGCGGTTGGTTATTGAAAAAGGAAGCAATGGGTTTTGGTGATGTGAAACTTGCTGTGATAATTGGGGCGTTCTTAGGGTTTGAGCTCTCTGTCCTTTCGTTGTTTTTAAGCTTCATTTTCGCTGCTCTTATGAGCATTATTCTTTTAATGTTAAAAAAAGTTGGAAAAGATAATCGTGTCCCGTTCGGACCATCCATCGCTGCTGGAACATTATTAACACTTTTGACCCGTACCCCTGGTGGTGGAAATCACATTATAAACTGGTATTTCACACATATGTTCTAAGCATGGCTATCACCCGAAAGAAAAATCTTGGTGTCCTGCTTATTGAAGCAGGGATCGTTGAGCCGGAACAGCTCGAGAAGGCACTATTACAACAATCAAAGAGTACTGATGGCAGGTATATAGGAGATATATTAATTGAAGCTGATCTTATTGATGAAAAACAACGAAATCGATTTTTAAGCCAACAGTTACACATCCCCACTATCGACCTGGGTCATTTCGAGTTGGAAGAATCCGTGTTAACCATGATCCCAGAAAGAATTGTTCGAGAGTATAATGTATTACCAGTATTCAAACTGAATAATACGTTGAATGTCGCAATAGTTGATCCCATTGATCCTGATCCAATAAACGCGGCACGTAACGCATCTGGTTTAAAAGCAGAACCACTGATCGTTACATCACATGAGCTACAATCAGCGATCGATATTTACTATGGTATGTCCAGCTTCTCTGGTTTTGATGATACTTCAGATATAAAGATCGAAGACATTGATGATACCAGAATAGTCGAGCTTGTTGATACTATCATTGAGAAAAGTGCACGCTATAATGCGAGTGATGTTCATGTGGAACCAAGAGAGGATAATATTCGGGTCAGGTTCAGGATCGATGGAAAGCTTGTAGATTTCCAAAATCTCCCTGTTTCCATCAGCACCCCGTTGATATCAAGAATAAAGATCATGGGTAACATGGATATCGCTGAATCACGACGTCCTCAGGATGGTCGTATTTTATTTGAGCTCGATAGCGAACGTTTAGATCTGCGGGTATCCACCTACCCGACCCTTTACGGAGAAAAAATTGTTCTGAGACTTTTAAACATTTCTGAATCCGTGCACTCATTGATCGACCTAGGATTTGAACCAGAGATGTTATCACTCTATGAGAATATGCTCATCGGGGGAGAAGGAATTATCCTGGTCTCTGGGCCCACCGGGAGTGGGAAAACAACAACTCTTTACTCTACACTGAATAAAATGGATAAGCCTGACGCAAATATTGTCACAATTGAGGATCCTGTGGAGTTTGATCTAAAAAATATTAACCAGGCCCAGGTCAATAGGCGATCTGGTGTAACATTTGCTTCCGCACTGAGAGCAATATTGAGACAAGACCCTGATATCATTATGGTTGGGGAGATACGTGATGAAGAGACCGTGGAATTAGCAATAAGGGCAGCACTGACCGGCCACATAGTTTTTAGTACCATACATACAAACGACGCTGCCGCGGGATTTACACGACTTTTAAACTGGGGAGTAGAACCATTTTTGGTAACATCCACGGTCAAAGGGATCTTGGCACAAAGATTGGTTCGAAGATTATGTAAGGATTGTCGTGAAAAATATGATGCGACCCCAGAGGAACTGAGCCAGTTTGGGCTCGAAGCTGACACCAGTATGCCATTTTACCGCAGCAAAGGCTGTCTAACATGCAGAAACACAGGCTACCGGGGCCGGGTGGGGCTGTTCGAACTGATCCAAATGAATAATGATATCGCCGACCTGGTGATGCAGCGCGCACCTGGTCACAAGGTCAGAGAAAAAGCAGTGGAAAAAGGAATGTTCACCCTTATGTATGACGGTCTGCTCAAATCACAGAGGGGTGACACATCGTTGCAGGAAATTCTGGAAACAATCGGAGCGGAAACGTAATAGTCTGATGGATACGATCTTATACGTAGGTGATTTTCACGATATTAAGGAACTGGTATACGAATCTGGACGAAAAATAGATCCGGTCCAGAATGGTATGATCGCTCTGAATGCTGTATCTGAATCTCATAACCGCTATCAAGCTGTTATTATTGAGAATGACCTCCCCCTTATGGACCCAAGCAATCTTATCAAACAGATAAAACATTACACTAAAATACCTATGATCACTGTTGTCCGTACGGATAAGCGACGCAACGAGTTATTACATGATTTCCAGGCAGGATTATCAGGCTGGTTCGAGCCCAATAAATCTTCGATCGTGAACTTTAATATGCTTTTAGATAATTGCTCGGGATTCCATCAATTCATTAATGGATTGAGTAAGACACAGAGAGCACAGATCACACCACATGGTCTTGGCTCGATCTTGGGTATATCTGAATCTATGCAGAAGATCTATAATCTGCTTCTACAGATCCAAGAAAAGGATGTTATAACCATCCTATATGGTGAGAGTGGTACCGGAAAGAACCTGACCGCAAAATTCATGCATGATACCAGCCGCCGCAGTAAGAAACCCTTGATCTCGGTAAACTGTCCAGCGATCCCATCTGAACTATTGGAGAGCGAGCTTTTTGGGCACGAGAAAGGTTCTTTCACGGGAGCAGATGAACGGAAGGATGGAAAGTTTTTAATTGCAAATGGTGGCACGATCTTCCTGGATGAGATCGGAGACATGAGCTCATCCCTGCAGGCAAAGATCCTGAGGGTTCTTGAAAGTGGTGAGATCGAGCGTGTTGGCGGTGCGGAGACCCACCAGGTGAACGTGAGGGTCATTTCCGCCACAAACCAGGATCTCCAGACAAAGATCAAAGAAGGTAAATTCCGTCAGGATCTATTCCATCGTATCAATGTTTTCCCGGTGACCCTACCACCCCTTCGCGATAGAAAAGTGGATATCCCACTGTTAACATATGCGATCTTTAGAGAGCTTAAGCATAAACATAACCTGTCTATGACCTATATCGGCCCAAAGGCATTGGACCGCCTAATGGATTACACCTGGCCCGGCAATGTACGTGAACTTGAGAATACTCTTGAGAGAGCGCTCCTGATCTGTAATAACAAATATCTTCGGGCGAAGGACATTGATGATGTGCTAAGTGAAAAACAGGATATGGAGCTACCTGCAGAGATCACAACTGGAACAGTTCGATCTGATGGCCCGGCCGTAGAGTCCGAGATATCTGAACCATTACCTGGAAGAATCATGAACCTTAAAGAGCTCGAACAGGAAGCGATCAAGAATAGTGTGGAACGGAATAAATGGAACATGACCAATACCGCTGAAGAGTTAGGCATAAGCCGTATGACACTTTACAGAAAATTAGAACAATATGGCCTCCGGAATAAAGACAAGTGATACTGTAGAGGTTTTCTCTTACATCGCTAGAGATAAAGACTCTGGCGTGGTCCGTGGCGAGATCAAGGCCCTGGGAGAGACCACCGTGCTGAACCAGCTTAATAAGATGGGACTGGATCCTATATCCATATCAGTAAAAAAACCATCTATCTTTGAGAATATTAATCTAAACCTATTGGAATCGGTTCATCCCGATGCGATCTACAATTTCTCAAGACAGTTGTCCGTCATGCTCAAGGCTGGTGTTCCGCTTATGGATGCCCTGGAATCCATGCTATCCAAGACCATAAGCCCTCTTTTGAATAAGACCATCGAAAAGATAATTGAAGATGTTTCTGCCGGGGCCACCCTGTCAAGCTCATTAGCTAAGCATCCGAAAGTATTCAATACAATGTATATCAATATCATCCGTGCTGGAGAGACCGCAGGAGTATTAGACCTGGTCTTATTCAAGTTAGCTGATTTCATCAATCATGATCTACAACTGCGAAATGGGATAAAACAGGCGATCCGATACCCGGCTATTGTTGTTGGCATCACTATCTCGGTAGGCTTTTATGCGGTAGCATTCATATTGCCTCGTTTCTCGGTATTATTCACACAGACAGGTATAACCCTGCCACTGCCAACCAGGATATTGCTTGGGATCGATCAATTCCTGCAGGACTATTCTACTTTTCTGATCCTTGGATCAATAACTTTTGCCGTGATCTTCCTTCGGACCATAAAGACCAAAAAAGGAAGCGTGGCATGGCACCGTTTTCTTATTCATGTACCGGTCTTTGGTAATATATTCAGAAATATGGCAATATCAAGATTCTGCCACGTATTAGAAACGCTTAACCGCACCGGTGTCCCCATATTAGAGTCTCTGACGATTGCCAGCAAGAGTACTGGCAATAATTATGTTAAAGATAGGCTGTCCAACACAAGATCAGATGTGGGAATGGGACATAAGATCGCTTCAGCACTTGAAAAATACGGTGATGAGATCTTTGAACCTCAAATGATAAAAATGATCCAGGTAGGAGAGGATGCCGCTTCTCTTGATGATATGCTGACCGAGATCGCGGTCATGGTCGACAATGAGACACAAACAAAGGTCAGAACCTTGACAGCAACCTTAGAGCCCATCATTACGGTCATTATGGGTGTAATGATACTGGTCCTAGCGCTCTCCATATTCCTTCCTATATGGGATATGTACGAATCGTTGGCCAATAATTGATCTCAAAATAATTGACATGAAAAATATTTAAAGATTCAGATGGAGTATATATTTATTAAATTAGGTTTTATTCGAACCATTGGTTTACAAGGAATTCAAGTATGTCACTTTGGGTAGTCAGGGGCGGAAAGTTTGGCGAATATGAGAGTCGCTTCATCAATGAGAGCAAGATCTATCTCACGAGGGATGGGTTCAATATTGATCTGGGCAAACTATCAGATCAGGCAGAGCTTCGAACCAAATTAGATGATTTTTACCCAAATCAAGCGTCAATGAAGCTCACCAGCTGGGCTGATCAGATCTGGGGTTTTGTCCATGAGATACAAGAAAAAGATTGGATCGTTGTCCCGAGTAAACTGAGCCCGGTTCTGCATGTCGGGAAAGTAACAGGCGCGTATGCCTACGATAGAAAAGGCGAGGACCCGTACTTTCACTCAAAAGAGATAGAGTGGAATCGGATGGATATTCCGAGAGGACATTTTCCTCAAGATGTTCTATATAACCTTGGTGGTTTTAAGGATGTATTCAATGTGGACCAGATCGAAAAGGTCTTTCACACTATGTCCGACAACGAATGGGCGCCAACAAAGCAAGATGATTCGACCTATGAACAATCGAACGAACTGATCGCACTATTACAGGAGATCTCAAGGGACCAGATCGCCCAGCTTATCAAAACAAAATTTCCGGGTCATAGATTAGCAAAATTGGTCAGAGCCATTATGATAGCAAAAGGCTACAATACTCACATGGGCTCTACAGATGAAGCAGGAGGGAATCTAGATATTCTGGCTGCCAAAGGTGGTATGGGGTTTGATGATAATGTTAGAATATGTATTCTTGTGAAGGCAGATGATACACCTATCGCAACCCTTGATAAGTTTGTTGGGACAATGAACCAGGTAGGCGCGAACTACGGGCTATTGGTGTCCTGGGGAGGTTTTAAGAGCAATGTTGAGCAAGAGCGTTCTAATGAATTCTTTACGGTTAGACTATGGAACCAGAATGATCTTATTGACCAGGTTCTAGAACATTATGAAGATCTTGATAACTATATTAAGGGTGAGATACCTCTAAAATCATTCTGGACTGTGACCACAGACATTGATTGATATACCATCTTTCTTATTTATTCTTACAAATATCCATCTTTTCTGTAACAAATAGATACAAT
>DCMX01000164.1 GCA_002321855.1 Fidelibacterota bacterium UBA1611
TTTTGAAACAGGACGAAGTGGTCGTGACTGGTCTAGTCAGTACTGTGAAGCGTCGCAATGCAGCCAATGCTGTTGCTGTTGTCAGTGGTGAAGATCTGGTCAATGCTCCAACGCAAACGTTGGATCAGGCTTTGAGCGGCCAATTCGCCGGTGTAAATATTCGCAGGAATAGTGGTGCTCCCGGAGGCGGTGTTAATGTTAACCTGCGGGGTTCATCAACACTCACAGGCAGCACCCAACCATTATACGTGATTGATGGTGTCATTCTTAATAATGATGCTAATCAATCGGGGATTGATGTTGTTACTGCAGCGACAGGTGCAGGTAGTTCAAGACCCCAGGGGCAGCCTACCAATCGTATCGGTGATATTAATCCTAATGATATTGAAAGTATTGAGGTATTAAAAGGCGCTAGTGCGGCAGCAATTTATGGGGCCAAAGCATCAAATGGTGTGGTCATTATAAAAACAAAGCGTGGTCGTGGTGGTAAAACTAAATTTAATTTTTCAACTAAAGCTGGCTCATCATCTTTATTACAAAAAATGGATCACCGTGTATTTACGGAGGCTGATGCAATCGAACAATATGGTGCTGATGTTGCCGCGCTCGGAAATGATGCGAGTGGTAATTGGGCAGGAAATGATTTTGATTATGAAGAGATGCTATATGGTGAAGAGGGTCAATTAACTGAACATACATTGAGTGCTACAGGTGGAGATGAAAGGACTCAGTTCTATCTTGGCGGTCAATACATGGATGAAGGTGGAATTATAAAGAACACTGGGTATAAAAAATTATCTGGTCGGGTAAATTTTGATCATCGCATTAGTGATAAAGCTAAGGTGTCTGTTGCAACAAATCTTATCCGCTCTGAAGCAGATCGCGGAGTTACAGGGAATGACAATACCAATATGACCTATGGTTTTTCCATTGGGTTTACTCCCAGTTTTATTGATATTCGCCAAAATGCAGATGGCTCTTTCCCGACCCATCCATTGAACCCTTCTAATCCATTGGAAACTGCAGAATATTTTGTCAATAATGAACTGACTCATCGTGCATTAGGTTCATTGAAATTTGACTATAACCTTTTCAGGTCTTCCAGTCAAGACCTCGGTTTTTTAGCGGTTGCTGGGGCTGATTTTTATAATCAAGAAAACCAGGTTTTCATACCACCGTTTTTGCAGATTGAAAAATCCAAAGATGAAGCGGGTCAGTCTGTTATGACTACGACAGATAATTTGAATACAAATCTATCTTTGAATTTAGTCCATAAGATGAAAATGTCTGGCATGAACTTTAATACTACAGCAGGTTTCCAGTATGAAACTTATGATTGGAACTCAGTATTTGTCCATGCAACTGGTATGATCCCTACGCAAACAAATGTGGATAAGGCCAGTTCGCAGGCAGTGTACCACGATCGGAAAATGCGGCAAGATCGTGGACAATTATTCCAGGAAGAGGTTACTATTGGTGATAATATTTATGTTGCTTTCAGTATTCGTGGCGATGTTTCCAGCACCATGGGTGATACTGAAACAAAAGAGTGGTATCCTAAAATGGCTGCTTCCTACCAATTTGGAGAAATGGCAGGCCTTTTTGATAACTTGAAAGTTCGTTTCGCAAATGGACAAACAGGGAATATGCCACTATCGAAAGCAAAGTATACAACCATGTCTTCTTCAAATATTGGAGGAATTAATGGGCTTCTCGCTTCGTCAACAAAAGGAAATGCTAGCATTAAGCCAGAGCGGACTACTGAAACTGAATTTGGTGTTGATTTCTCCGTGATGGGCGGACTTGCTACTGTTGAAGCAACAATGTATCAGCAGGCTATTGAAGATCTAATTCTGCTTGTTGATTTACCGTCATCATCTGGTACATCCTATGCTTGGGAAAATGGTGGAGAAATGGAAACGAAAGGAATGGAATTCGCACTTGGTTTAAATCTGAATAAATTCTGGAATTTCCATATGACATACTATACTAATGAATCTGAAGTTACCAAACTAACTGTCGACCCTTACAATTTTGGAGGATTTGCTACATTTCTTGGTACCTACAGAATCGAAGAAGGTTACTCTCCTACCGCAATTGTTGGTAGTGAAATGACCGATGGTAAACATGATGTGCTTGGTGATGAAAATCCCGATTATCGTGTATCATTTAGAAATTCATTTAGCTTTGGCCCTGTGGCCTTGTCATTCCTGATAGATCATAAAGCAGGCGGACACGCAATTAATCTTGCGAACCTTATTTACGATCTTGGTGGCACTACAGTAGATTATGCAGACAATGGTGGAGATAGACTTGGAGGTTTAGGTGCTGTTACACAGCCTTATGTTGAATCAACAACTTATACGGCATTGCGTGATCTTAGCTTGACATACACATTGCCTGAAAGTATGTCAGACAAGTTTGGTCTAAGTTATCTTCAGCTTGGCTTAGCTGCCCGAAACTGGTGGTTGCAAACTGAATATTCAGGTTTAAGTCCAGAAGTAAGTCAATTTGGGAATGAAGCGGTTGGTGGTTCTGTTGATACGAATCCTTTCCCACTATCAAAAAGTACGTATTTAACCTTATCAATGGGATTCTAATCCAGAAAGGAATTACTCATGAAAAATCTAATTAATAAGAAAATTACACGTGTTCTCCCTATAGTATTTATACTATTTTGGACAGGATGCGAGGATCTCGATTTTCCAGATCCGAATAACCCAACTGACGATACTGCTACCATTCAATCTCTGGTTACTGGATCAGAAGCAGGTTTGCGATCAGGTTTTGGTGTATATATGCGGGATTTATTGGTTATTGGTCGCGAAGCCTATTATCTTGAACCCGCCGACCCAAGATATACTGGTGAATTACTAACTGGTCCTATAGACCCAGGCGGTTTTTTATGCTATACTCCATGGGCTGCTAATTACAAGGTAGTAAAGAACTGCCTAACTATTTTAAATAGTAATGATGCCGATAATGGAGCAAAAGGTTTTGCTCAAACATTGCAGGCCTATTGTTTGATGCGTGTACTTAACCTAACTGATACTAATGGTGCCCGTTTGAACTATGATGGAGATATTAATGTAGACGTTGCTACAAAGGCTGAAGTGCTAGCTGAAATTGAAAGTTTGCTTGATGCAGGCTTAAGCAACCTACAATCAGCAGAAAGTTCCTTCTCTTTCACTTTGTCAAGTGGATTTGATAGTTTCAATACTCCAGCAACTTTTGCACATTTCAATCGTGGTCTTCGGGCTAGGATAGCTGTGCTTCAAGATGATTGGAGTGCAGCCCAGACAGCCCTTACCTCATGTGCTGACTGGATGAACTCGAGTGATGATGATATGGGTGTTTATCATGTTTTCAGTAGTGGAGCTAATGATGGCGATAACCAGATGTATGAAGCTTCTGATGCTGCAACAATCAAACTCATGGTCCATCCTTCTTATCTTACAGATGCTGAATCAGGCGACACAAGACTTACTAGTAATGTCGTGGTACGGTCCGATACGATTAAATACGATGGATTAGAAAGTTACCTAGCGCCAACTGTATATAGTGGTTCTTATGATCCGGTACCTATAATTAGAGCAGTTGAACTCCAACTCTTACAAGCAGAAGTTCATATTGGAAATGGCGATTATTCCTCTGCAGAGACCATTATGAATTCAATCCGTGCAGTAGCGGGTCTAGCGGTATATTCTGGAACAGATGCTACCAATGCTGTGAATCGTGTTCTACATGAAAAACGGTATTCACTATTTTTAGAAGGTCATCGATTAGGAGATATGCGGCATTATGGAAAAACAGATGAGCTACCCATTGATCGTCCGGATCGCGGAGATTCTATTGTGACATTTCCTATTCCAGAAGCGGAAACACCTGGTTAAACTATAATCCTGTAAAATAAATAAAAAGGCTTCCTGAAAAAGAAGCCTTTTTATTTTTTACATAAGAGTAATGGTATAAATAATGAAAAAGTTAATGATAATTATTATTGCAGTGAATTTTATCTCATGTATTGAAGATAGTTCAATTAATCCTGATTACGTTTTATCTGCGGAACAGAAACACAACAAGTTCAGT
>DCMX01000124.1:0-1509 GCA_002321855.1 Fidelibacterota bacterium UBA1611
AACCCCAAGCAAATACTTTATTTTGCTGAAGAGAAGAAATAGTCAATGCAAAAAGTAGGAGAAAGTGTATGATTCGGTAATTCATGTCTAAATCTACCCATCATCCCACAAACAAAAAACACCACGAAGGTGGGCTTGATGTAGGATCAGAAATTATTTAATTCTTTTGGATAATTGATTGAGCTATCCATAAAGATTCTTTAGAAAAATATAGTGAAAAACTTTTTTCAAATTATGTTCTTAAATATCAAAATATCAATTTTAATGAGATTGCAAAAGCAAAGAGTAATTGATCATCAATAAATTTTCATCACCCTAAGAGTTTTTGAAGGATGGTTGCGCCATTATTAGCATTATTAGAGTTGGACAAGTGTTCTCTTGTATTCATATATTCTTCAAAACCCATTTTTTCATATAAATTTATTGCTGGCTCATTTTTTGGCATTACACGCAAAGTTAGTATACTCATTCTTTTATCTCGGGCCAAAGATTCTAGGTGCTGGAGCATTTTGGTAGCCAATCCTTTTCTACGATATTTTTCATCAATAAATATATGTAGTGCGTGTGCCCGTTTATTGTCTTCATTGAAAATGATATTACCTATTCCAACTATCCATTTATTTTCTTTCAAAACAAAACTTTCTATATCCGAATTCTTATAAGTCAGTGCAACCCATTTTTTAAACTTGAAAGGATAGTTCATTCGTGGTTCAATAAGATTTAATTCTTTTGGATTTTTGAACCAATTGGAAAGTACAGTCTCAAGGATGCGAACATCCTTCATATTTCTATAGCTTACTTTTTCAATACTGATGGACATCGGTCTTTATCAATATTCTTCATAATTAGTTGAAAATATTAAAATCTGTTATCCATGAATGAGCATCAAACATCTTTCAATTATCGATCTTTATTCAGTCTTAATGACCAAATCTAAAAATTATTGTAGAATGTTTCTCAGCCTTTTTCTATCGATATGTACCCCTTAACTACAAAGAAGGAATCCATGTTTGATCACGATCAAATAGTTTATAATCCCCTACTTTTATTCTATTTAGGTATGATCCTGCTGAAAATAGACAATTCTTATCATTGGTATGGTATCGATGTATATATTGTAAACTAAATACAAATTTCAGGAAGTTTCACCTATGAGAAAACATAAAATTTTGACCTTTGCTCTTTCATTTTTTCTTCTGTCCTGTAGCAATGAAGAATCCGAGCCTGAGGATTGCGCCGGGGAACCAGGTGGTGATGCGGTCTGTGGGTGTACGGACAGTACAGCGAACAATTATGATAGTCTTGCAACCTTTGATGATGGAAGCTGTGAGTATCTCCTCAATGGAATTCCCATTAAATGGATAAGGACGTATGAGTTCTCCAACAACTCTGGAATGGATGAGAGCTGGTGTGTGCGTCAGGCATCCGATGGTGGTTTTATTATAGCAGGCGCAACAGATTATACAGGCTTGCTTATAAAAACAAATTCAAATGGTGAAAAAGAATGGC
>DCMX01000124.1:1856-4298 GCA_002321855.1 Fidelibacterota bacterium UBA1611
CAGTTATATGATAACTCCACTGCCTTATATAGTGTTCGTCAGGTATCCGATGGTGGTTTTATTGCAACAGGATACTACGAGTGTGATACACTACCTGGCTGCTACCCGGATATTTATCTTTTTAAGACAGATGGTGCAGGAACCATTGAGTGGGGACAATGGATCGGGACTGCTGAGAACAACGATTGGGCAAGAGATGTGATCGAGACACAAGATGGAAATTTTGTGATTACTGGTACTTGGAACGATGATGGTTGGAACTCAAAAGCAATGCTTCGAAAATACAGTATTAGTGGAGAATTTATGTGGGGAAAAACCTTTACCAGCTCTACGGCCAATGAGGGTAATTCTTTAATTGAAACTTCAGATGGCAGTCTTATCCTGGTTGGCTATTCGGGTGAGCAACACGGTGCCTATAAACATTTTATGGTAAAGGCAGATTCCGACGGTGAACAGATATGGAAAAAGAAGAACCAGTCGGTAGGGGATGCTTTACTCTATGCTGTCTGCGAGGCTCCAAGTGGTGGTTATGTTGCGGCAGGATTCTGTAATAGTTGGAGAACCAATTTTTTAGTGGAGCGTAATGGCTCTGGTAATATAACATGGGAAAATTGTTATATCGAAGAGAGTAGTAACTATGGCTACTACGATATTACACCCTCCTCAGATGGGGGATACTATCTCATCGACGATGTCTGCTATCTCACCAAGACAGATGAATCTGGTAATATTATCTTTAGTGTCAGATTGAACCATGTAAATCAGTCGGTCATTGAGTTAGAGGATGGAGACGTTGTTATTGGCGGATTTGGTTTTCGAGAGGGAAACAGCGGCGGCCCCATATCTCTCCTGCGCCTGGATCCATCGGTTCTGGAATCAAATGATCATTGATCACTAATATGCTTAGGAATCAGAGGATATTGATGGTCCCTGGACCCAACAACGGATGGCGGTTTTATTTCTATCGGTAATAATTATTCTCTCAATCTGTCTAAACCTCACTACTTATCCCACAAACAAAAAAACCCTGCCATACAGAACTGATTTGCTAAATTATTTGAGGGTTTGTGATAAATAAAGAAAATGTAATGGCACGGAGCGTACTGAAGTACCCAGTTTATGAAAATCAAGATGAACAAAAAATAGCAACTGGAATAATATTTCAAACAGGAATAGGCTTTGTATTTTAAAATGGAAGATATCATAAACCGAAAAAATCAAAATTAACGATGATCATTAGGTCCCCAAGAAATCTATTATTATTAATTATTACGGGATTTTTTATCTCATGTGGAAAGACAACTACACCTCCAAGACCTCATTTCCCAATTGGCAGTGCATACCCAAATATTTGTGAGACGGATAGAGGTTTTCTAATGATCTGGTATGAAGGGAACAAACATATAGTTATGTCTGAATTCACAGGAGAAAAATGGACACCAAAAGATACCGTCGTATCAAGTGAACATTTTTTTAAAAACTGGGCTGACTTACCTCAAATCTACTATGCCGGTAGTGATACTATCGCTCTCTCATGGCTGGAGATGAGCGGCGAGAGAACTTATGATTATGATATAAAAGTGGCCATGTCCGTTGATCGCGGTAAAACTTGGTCAGACCCTGTTATTCCTCATCGTGATGGTATCAAAGGTGAGCATGGTTTTGTATCATTTTTTAAGTATCTTGGTGAGACAGGAATTATTTGGCTGGACTCACGAGCAATGATGACCAGTGATCATAGTCTAAGTTCCGGTGGAATGCGGCTTTATGCATCTACGATCGATCCAAATGGAAACCTTGGACCAGAGATCATGCTGGATGATATGGTATGTGAGTGTTGCCCCACATCAGCTGTAAATACCATCAAGGGTCCGTTGATTGCATACCGGGACAGAAGTATCAATGATGTGCGAAATATTCAATTGACATTTGTAAATGACACCAGATTGCAGTACCCGATCAATGAAGATAGGTGGGTAATTCCAGGCTGTCCTGTGAATGGACCAAAAATGGCAGCGAATGGAGATAAAGTTGCGATTGTTTGGTACACTGCTCCAAATAATGAACCAAAAGTAAATATGGCTTTTTCACAAGATGGAGGTATATCATTTGGTGATCCAATTAAGATAGATAATGGTTATGCAATTGGTCGGGTAGATGTTCTCTGGTTGGAAAAAAAGAGTGTGATAGTAAGTTGGCTTGAAGAGAAAAGTGATAACGGTGAACTCATTTTAAAATCACTGAATGCTGAAAATGGATCTATTTCATTTCAAACTTCCTTCCCAATCAATTCTGGGCGAGGAAGTGGTTATCCAAAATTGGCAAAAACAGATGACCAGATCTTTATTACATGGACAAAAACAGGTAAAAAGACTGAAATTCAGTCCGAATGGATTCCTGTAAGTAAAATTTTATAATAGGTCAATTTATACAAACAAAAAA
>DCMX01000190.1:0-143 GCA_002321855.1 Fidelibacterota bacterium UBA1611
CGGACAGATTTCCAGGGTGGTGATGCCAATACATTATATGATAGTGTGACTAAAAAATTGTTTCATTATCATGATGATACTCAGGTGTACCCTGCCCATGATTATTCAGGTGCAATGTTTTCCACGATTGGTGAAGAGAAAAA
>DCMX01000190.1:470-822 GCA_002321855.1 Fidelibacterota bacterium UBA1611
AGAGAAAAAATGGAATCCAAATGTTGGAAAGAGTATTGACAAAGATAAATTTGTCGCAGCTGAAAAGGGAAAAAACAGGCCCTATCCAAAAAAAATTGATATAGCTGTACCCGCAAACTTGAAATGCGGCCAGGAATGAAATTGATTGGATAGGATTTCTTAATTTTCCATTGATCAAATATTATTAAATAAAACTGAGCAGTAGAGGTCGATACCCTTATGAAAAATGAAATGTCCACTTACAGGACTTTAAATATAACTGAAGCAAAAGACCTGATTGAAACGGGTAAGGTTATTGTGGCTGACATCAGAGACAGGGAATCCTACGTGCAGTCCCATATCCCTGATGCGG
>DCMX01000190.1:1140-6399 GCA_002321855.1 Fidelibacterota bacterium UBA1611
ATCCCTGATGCGGTACATTTAACTCAGGAAAATCTTGAGGAGTTTAAAAAAAATACAGCTTTGGATGAGACAGTGATCATTTATTGCTTCCACGGTAATAATAGTAAAGGTGCTGCCCAATTTTTTACAAATATGGGCTATGAAAATGTCTTTAGCCTGGATGGCGGTTTTTCAGAATATTCAAAACATAAATTTTAATTATCCAGATTTTATATGACTTGATAAGCTCTTTGGGTATCAGCATTCAAAGATGATCACCATCGATAAAGACCAAGTTCGGGACTTAATTCCTATGTCCGAGGCTATTGCAGCCATGCGGTGGGCTTTCATGCAACTGAGCAATGGGAATGTATTTGTACCCAATAGACTGAGCATGGATATCCCGGATAAAAATGCTACAACATTGGTCATGCCGGCCTATGTCCTGGGAAGCCCCTATTATATTGTGAAGATTGTATCCGTGAACTATTCTAATCCGCACAAAGGTAAGCCTTTAATCAATGCTACAGTCCATGTTTTTGATGTAAAAGACGGAAAGCAGGCGGCAATGTTAGATGGTGATGCAGTTACTGCCATCCGAACCGGGGCGGCCTCAGGATTGGCAACGGACCTGTTGGCCCGTAAGAATGTAAAAGTTGCCGCCATATTTGGAACGGGAGTTCAGGCAAGCACCCAGGTGGAGGCCGTGATCAATGTCCGAAAATGGGAGAAAATCCTGGTTTTCAGCCGGGAAGAAAGTTCTGCCAGTTCTTTTTGTGATTTTATTATGACATCTTTTTCCATAGCGACTGAAATTGGAAGTGAAAAAAATCTTAAGGAAGCGGATGTTATCTGTACAGCTACACCTGCAGAAGAGCCGCTATTTAATTATGACCAGTTAAAATCAGGTGTACACATAAATGCGGTAGGTTCATTTAAACCCCACATGCAAGAAGTGTCTATTGAGACGATTGTAAATGCAAAGGTAGTAGTGGATCATCGTCGAGCCTGTGAACAGGAGGCAGGAGATCTGATTATTCCTTCTGAAACGGGACAGTGGTCTTTTGACCAGCTCCATGGTGAACTGGGTGAAGTTGCTAATGGTAAAATCCCGGGCAGGGAATTGGAGGAAGAAAAAACCGTTTTTAAATCTGTTGGCAATGCCGTGCAGGACCTGGCACTGGCAAATATGATTATGGAAAAAATTTAATAGTTATATTATCAATGCAAATACGGTGAAGCTATCTGCACCATTTACCTTTCAATTGAAATATCCCTATCACCCTTAAAGGGCGCCTGGCAATGACGCTCTGTCCATGAATATTGCTGTTATCATTCCCACTTTTAATCGCCGAAAATTTTTAGGGAGGGCGATAGATTCGGTCCTGAGCCAGACCCGGCCTGCCCATGAGGTATTCGTGATTGATGATGGGTCCACCGATGGCACTGCCCAATGGTTAAAAAAAGAATATCCAATCGTCAAACTGATCGAGCAAGCCAATCAGGGTGTCAGCGCTGCCCGGAATGCAGGGATACAACAGGCCCAAAGCGAATGGATCGCACTTCTTGATTCAGATGATGAATGGTTTCCGAAGAAACTAGAGAGACAAGTGGAGGAGCTGCACAGATATCCGAAAATCCTTTTTTGTCATACTGACGAGATCTGGATTCGGAAAGGAGTTCGGGTGAATCCTATGAAAAAACACCAGAAGTTTGGCGGAATGATATTTAGTAAATGCCTGGATATCTGCCGGATCTCTCCATCTTCAGCACTGTTTTGTAAAACTCTTTTGGATGATGCGGGGTGGTTTGATGAAACACTTCCCATCTGCGAGGATTATGATCTCTGGTTGCGGATCACTGCAAAATTTCCGGTCTTATTTATTGATAACCCGCTGATTATAAAATATGGCGGCCATAGAGATCAGCTGTCCCGGTCTGTGGATGGGATCGAACAATACCGAATCACAGCCTTGGAAAAAATCCTGAATGGCTCAAACTTGACGAAAAACGATCGATCCAAAGCGGTTCAGATGCTAGTAAAGAAATTGTATATTTATTTAACGGGACTGAAAAAAAGGGGAAAGTTTACGCAGGTGGATGAAATTTCTGAAAAAATTAGACATTGGGAAAAACAGTTAACTGAGTAGTAACTTAAACGTTTCCAGATAAAGCTCTCTTTTAATTATTAGAGAATAAAGAGACTGTGAGTTATTAGGAATTTTCAACCGTTATTGGTAGAGCGAATCAATAAACAAATTATTTTGATTATGAATCGATTGATAGTTGGTTTTATCCTTTTTTTGGGTACGGTTCTTTCTGCCCGGGAATGGGTGGAGATTCAGTCATCTCGCCCATCGGAACCTGCTTTTAATTTGGAAACCCATTCAACGGGTAACATTGAGATCAACTTTGAACTTTCCGGATATTTTCTTGATGAAGAAAATGGTTCCTATCGGATCTCGTTCCCTGGAGGAGTGCCTATCTTGGAAAAAGGCGCGCCGGATCTTCCTCGCATAGCCACGTCCATACAGATACCAGACATTGCCAATATGGAACTAATGGTCACGGATGTAGAGTATGTGGAAATTCCTTTTGATAACATTTTACCATCCAAAGGAAACCTGACCCGGGATGTGAATATCCAGGATGTTCCCTATGTCACCGGTGATGTTTATGAGAAAGATGCTTTTTATCCCCAGTCCACTTCCTTTCTAAGGGACCCCTATATCATACGTACTGTCCGTGGACAGGCAATCGTATTTCAACCGATTCAGTATAACCCTATACAAAAACTGCTGCGAGTGCATACCCGGATTGTAGTTGATATCAAGGAGAATGGTATCAGTACGGTCAACCCGCTGCTGCGTCGACCTGCTACTGGAGGACTAAACCGTGAAATAGATCAAATCTATCGCGAACATTTTCTGAATTATTCTTCGTCTACAGCTCGGTATGAACCAGTAGGTGAAGACGGAACAATGCTCATCGTTTGTTATGGTCCTTTCATGGAAACAATGCAGCCCCTGATTGATTGGAAAAATAAAAAAGGTACTTTTACTGAGATCATAGATGTGGCCGAGATCGGGGATGATGATGCGATCAAAGCCTATGTTGAAGACTATTACTATGATCATGGTTTGACATTTCTATTGTTAGTGGGTGATATTGACCAGATTCCTTCTCCTCGATTCTCTGAAGGTGCAGGCTCAAATAGCCCCGCAGATCCATACTATGGATTCATAGTGGGTAATGATTATTACCCTGATGTATTTGTCGGCCGGTTCTCGGCGGAGAATTCAACTCACGTGGAAACAATGGTAAACCGAACACTGCAGTATGAGCGATACCCAGGTGCTGGAGAAGAATGGTATAAGAAAGGTTCAGGCTTTGCATCGGATCAAGGGCCAGGGGATGATGGTGAGTATGATGATGAACACCTTGATATTATCAGAGAAAAATTACTTGATTATACTTATGTAGAAATTGATCAGATCTACGATCCTAACGGTACGGTTGCTGAGGGTGAAGCAGCCATAAATGAAGGACGTTCGATCATAAATTATACTGGGCATGGTTCAAACTCTTCATGGGGTAACGGGTGTCCCATGAATAATACGAATGTGAATAGCTTGGTCAATGTTGATAAGTGGCCATTCATTTGGTCGGTTGCATGTGTTAATGGGGAATTCCATGTGGGAACCTGTTTTGCTGAAACATGGCTAAGGGCTACGGATGATGGTGAGCCCACAGGAGCGGTGGCCACATTCATGTCTACTGTGAACGCTGCCTGGAACCCGCCCATGGACGCCCAGGATGAGTTCAACGACATTTTCGTAGAATCCTACTCAAATAATATCAAACGCACCTTTGGCGGGATCTCATCCAATGGATGCATGCATATGAACGACAACTATGGTTCATCAGGGGATGTTGAGACATTATATTGGACCATATTTGGTGATCCTTCCTTTGTGGTCAGGTCTGATACCCCTGGGGACTTGAATGTTACACATGATGATATACTTATCATTGGTGGTGATATGTTCTCACTTCAGACAGACAATACCGAAGCTCTGGCTGCTCTCTCTCTGGATGGGATATTGTTAGGGTCTGCTTACGCTGATGAAAATGGAACAGTCATGATTCAGCTGGATGAACCAGTAGAGATACCGGGTGAGCTGGACCTGGTAGTGACAGCTTATAATCATATACCCCATGAGACAACCATCAATGTGATAGCTCCTGATGGATCCTATATGCTAATGGACGCTTATCAATATATGTCGGGTGATGATGACCAGGTCGCTTTTGGTGAGTCTGTTGATCTCATCGTTAGTGTAGAAAATGTAGGTACTGAACCATCCGGTGTCATAACAGCGACACTGGTACCGCAAACTGGCAATGTTTCAATGGTGACCGAAATCTTGGAAGTATCTTCTATTGCATCAGGAGAAATAATTGAGATAGGACCTTTTCAGTTCGATGTATCCATCAATATCCCGGATCAGGGGGAAATAGTTTTTATCCTGGTGATACAGGATGGTGAATCATCATGGGAATATGAGATTGTGTTGACCGCGGATGCACCAGATTACCAGCTCCTGAGTTCAATGATCTTTGATGGAGGGAATGGTGCCCTGGATCCAGGAGAGTCTGCAACCATACAGATTGTGATGGAAAATACAGGTAATGCTCCCCTGAACTATCCTACATTTGCTGGATATAGCAATGATTCCTACCTTACAGTTACGGAAGTAGGCGGAGATAATGCCTACTACTGGGAAACAGGGACCAGTGCAATTGTGACAGGTAATATTGCGGTCAGTAATGATGCTCCTATAGGGTACACTGCAGTAATGTGGCTGGATATAGGGAGCTTAGATACAGATTATCAGTTCACCTATCCGATTCCACTGACCTTTGGTATGCTTATGGAAGGGTTTGAGACTGGCGACTTTTCTGCCCATGTTTGGGAATTATCAGGGAATAATGATTGGTTCGTGCAGGATAGTGAAGTATTTGATGGAAACTTTGCAGCAAGGACCGGCGATATCAATAATAATCAGACATCTGAATTGTCCGTTACCTTTAATGTTCTCTATCAGGGTCCTATAAGTTTCTATGCCAAGGCTTCCAGCGAACAGGGGGCATCTGGTATTCTCTATGATTATCTGGCCTTTTATATTGATGACCAAGAGCAGGTCAAGGTTGGTGGTATGACTGACTGGGAAGAATATTCATTTAATGTTCCATCCGGCGAGCATGTGTTCCGCTGGA
>DCMX01000190.1:6801-13606 GCA_002321855.1 Fidelibacterota bacterium UBA1611
GCCGGTTCAATTCCGCCGCTAAATATTGATTTTGGTGATTTGAATGGAGATGGTAGCGTGAATGTACTGGACGTTGTATTAACCGTATCCTCAGTATTGGGCTATTCGACCCTGACTGCCGGGCAGGCCCTGGCAGCTGATGTGAATATGGATGGTAGCGTGGATGTTCTTGATATCACCTTGATCATAGATCTTCTCTTCGAAAATTAGAAAGTATCCCTCCTAAAATATCCATAACAATATTCTAATTCCCCAGTCTATATCCTTCCAATATTTCTGTGGTTTTTAAAGCTTAGTTTTCGGAACAAGAGCGGGCATCATTTATAAAATGTAAACTGTCTATTCTAATAAGTTCATTTGAATATTGTGAACCGAATCTACTCAAGCATCCTTGATCATCCCTGGAAGATCCTTTTATCAATTGGATCTCTAACCATTGGTTTTATCTTATCGATCAATACGATCAAATACGATTTTGCTATTGAACAGCTTTTTGCTGAGGGCAAGGTACCGGTCGAAGAATATTTTGAATTCCAGCGTGAGTTTGAACGGGAGGATAATATTGTAATGATGATCCATCGTTTGCCCCAAAAACCCCGCTCAAGTTATTTGGATTCATTATCACAATTGGTGACCAAACTAACAAATAGTAATTATTTTAGCCAAATTTTCTCAATGGGAGATATATCCGAGATTCAGGGGCAGGATAACAGAACCAGCATTAATGAGACCATAGGATCAATAGTTCCATTCAGGATAGTGTCCAATGATTCGACGCGTGGTTCTATATGGCTTACTCTGAGAGACAGGTTCAATAGCCACGGCCATCGTGCTGAGATGGTGCGTTATTTGCGAGAGTTGACCATTAGGTATGATTGGGACTGGATATTTTCTGGTGTCCCTGTGGTCCGGACTACCTACGTGGAATACATGATCGCTGATAATTTAAGATTCATTCCGCCCGTGACACTGATTCTGATTCTGGTCCTCGGTTTCCTATTTCGCCATTGGCTCTATGTGGTCTTGCCCATAGGTACAGTGGCCTTGACCGCATGCTGGATCCTGGGTATCATGTCTCTAACGGGGAAAGGTCTTAATGTCATGACCTACATGGTACCCACGCTACTTTTTATCATCGGGATTAGTGATTCTATCCACCTGCTGTCCCGCTTGAATGTTTACCTGGGACGAGGTATGGATATAAGAAACGCTTTGGTGGAGGCCATGGATGATATGTCAAAAGCTCTTTTTCTGACCAGTCTTACAACCGCAATAGGTTTTCTGGCGTTACTTTTTGCTTCCATTGCCATAGTCCGAGAGTTTGGTCTATTCATTGCCATTGGTGTTTTTTTGGCCTATATCCTGACCCTTTCATTCATTCCGGCAATGCTGATCATTTTTAAAAGAAGGATCCCTGTAGTTGAATCATCTGCAAAGAATAGACGTTTCTATTTTCTGAGAAAAGTGGGTAAGCTTGTTACACATCGACCAAAGCAGACCCTGGTCATGAGTATATTTGTAACTATACTGGCGGGCTCGGGTATTCTGGGTTTGACCACCAATAGCTCTCTACTAACAGACCTACATCCGCAGAGCGGATTGTATACGGAACTTAAGAGTGTTGAGAAATGGTTCGGAGGTGTTTTACCATTAGAGATCATCATTACTAAGGATGATACATCATATGTGTCGATGCGAGATAGCCTGGTCATGTCCAATCTGGAAGGTTTGGACCGGTACCTATCTAACCTGTTACCGGAAGCTCAGTGGATCTCGATTCCTATGATTCTTAAAAAGCTCTTATCCCACTTTGAAAATGAAGCATCCTTTCCACCAGACCAAGGAACCCTTGACCAGGTCTATCTATTGGCCGAAGGATCGTTTGATTCCATGATCAATTTCGATGAGACAAAGGTGCGTGTATCAGGAATACTGCCGGACCTCAGTTCGAGTGATGCTATAGCATTAGAGAATTCTATCAAGGAATATGCAGCGGTTCATTTTCCAGATTGGCTAACCGTGAACATTACCGGTACCATGCCTGTGGCCCTAAAGACCAATGGTTATCTTGTGATGGATCTTTTCAGTGGGTTTGGTCTGGCATTCATTGCTATCAGTATTATTATGGGTCTGCTGTTTCTATCCAAGCGTATTGGTTTGATCAGTATTTTACCCAACTTGATACCCATCATTTTCGCAGCAGGTTTCTTGGGGTATGCCCAGATACCTCTTAGGCCGCCCACGGCCATCACCTTTGCGGTCTGCTTGGGTATTGCAGTGGATGACACTCTTCATTTTTTGTTCCGGTTCTGGCAGGAACGAAGTAAAGGTCGCAACCCAGACACCGCGATCCTGAATACCATAGAGACCACCGGACAGGCTATGTTGACATCTACTCTGGTATTGGTTGCAGGATTTTTGGTTCTGATCACTTCTACATTCATTCCCACAGCACAATTTGGACTGATCTCAGCATTTACACTTACTGTTGCATTCGTTACAGATATTACTCTACTCCCTGCTCTACTTCTTTTGTTCCCTAATAAATTCGCCGGTTCAGGGTCTCAATGATAAGTTGGCTCAAGGGTATTCGCCATCCGGATGCATACCATGGTTCTCACGACCAAAGACCATTCTTTGAAGGATGGTATCATAAAATGGTCACAAAAGATGGAGAAGCTATAGCTGTGATTCCTGGTGTATATCGCAGTAGCGGATCAGATCATGAATTTGCTTTTATCATGATCTACAATAGTGTGAACGACCATGTACATTTTGAACGTTTCTCAATGGATGATTTCAATGCTTATTCTGATAGTTATTCTGTTCGAATCGGAGAAAATCGATTCTCATCACAAGGATTGGAGCTAAAGATCAATTCACCAGATATATCCATACGAGGGAACATTGGTTTTTCTATGTTGAGCCCGTGGCCCGTGACCTGGCGCGAGCCTGGCTGTATGGGCTGGTACGGATATATGCCATTCATGGAATGTTTTCATGGTATTCTTAGCATGGATCATTCTTTGACAGGACGAATCATATACGATGATATCAAGTTCGATTTCGAAGGAGGAAAAGGGTACATAGAAAAGGACTGGGGCAGGAATTTCCCACGAGCATGGATCTGGACGCAGGCAAACCATTTCCAGAATAGAAGAATGAGTCTCTCAGCATCCATTGCTGTTGTTCCATACCAGGGCAGGGAATTTGCTGGATTTATAATCGGCCTTCTCTCTGATGATCATTTCCACAGGTTCACTACATACCGTGGTGGAGATATCAAGGAACTGGAGATCGTAGACTCTAAAGTAAGGTGGGTCCTGGAGCAAGATGATCAGTATTTAGAGATAAGAATTTCCCCCGGTAAAAAAACAGGCTGTTTATTTGCTCCCGGTCCGATGGATATGATCCCTAAGGTTCCTGAGTATTTGGATGCAAATGTCAGGATAATATTTGATGATGGTTCTGGAACCATTCTGGAAGATGAATCGAACATCGCCGCACTGGAGACTGTGGGTGAACTGGACGATTTGCTGAAAATGGCGCTGTCGAATTAAACTCCCTGTCCTCATCATGCATAAAATGACCATTATCATCATACTATCGATCGTATTATTGTTAGGTATCAATATGACCAGAGGATATGCTAATACCACTCTGGAAACACCAGAATATGAACTAATAAGAAAGGATGGTCAATTCGAGATCAGACAATATAAACCTATGATCGTTGCAGGTACAATAGTGCAGACCGGCTACAAGAAAGCCACCTATACAGGATTCAGGAGAATTGCCAATTATATTTTTGGCGGTAATGAAAAGACCCTTGAGATCGCTATGACGGCACCCGTTATTTCCAATAGCCCGGTCGATGTTGAAAGCGCTTACGAAGTGATATTCATTATGCCCAGCGCCTATACTCTTGATGATCTTCTGGAACCAAATAACAGTAACGTAGAACTGTCCCAGCGTGATCTGGGGAGGGTTGCTTCGATCGTCTTTGGCGGTTGGGCCACAGAAACACGAGCAGAATATTTCCATAATAGATTGATGGAATGGCTGGGTGACCAACAACTAAATCCAGATGGGAAGTACATGGTTGCCCAATATAATTCACCATGGATGCTGCCTCCATTTCGAAAGAATGAGATTCTGGTCCGGATAAAATGAAAAGAAGAAAGATCGTTAATATTATTCAGGGAATCCAAACATCTGACGGTGCCGGTGTTAGCCTGACCCGTATCATTGGTAGCCCGGAACTGAATATGCTTGATCCTTTTCTTTTGTTGGACGAGTTTGGTAGTGATGACCCAAATGATTATATGGCAGGATTTCCGCCTCATCCTCACCGGGGTTTTGAGACCATTACCTATATGCTCAATGGGAAATTTCGTCATAAGGATTCCGCTGGGAATGAAGGCTACCTTACCGATGGTTCGGTCCAGTGGATGACCGCTGGTCGCGGGGTGATCCACAGTGAAATGCCGGAACAGACAGAAGGATTAGCCCGGGGTTTTCAATTATGGTTGAACCTACCCAAGAAACTTAAAATGATCGACCCGTCTTACGCTGATATACCCCCGGAGAGTATTCCATGCGTTGATTTTAAAGAAGGAAAGGCAACGATCATTGCCGGCACTTTCCAAGGCGTGACCGGCCCGGGAAGGCCACACACGGGAATGCTCTATCATGATATTCATTTGAAAAAGAATTCAAAGTTTGAGCTGGATATCCCACAAGGCTGGAACACTTTTATCTATGTCTATGAAGGAAATGTAGAACTGGCAAGAACTATCCATAAGGGACAATTGGCTGTGCTGGAACAGTATGGAACATTATGTTTGACCACCGGATCTAGTATTGCCCAGTTCATTTTGGTCGCGGGAGAACCATTGAACGAACCGGTTGCTCGTGGTGGGCCGTTTGTCATGAACACTAGGGCAGAAGTAATGCAGGCCTTTGAAGATTATCAAAATGGTATTTTAGATAAAATTTAGTTTATATATTATTTTTAATAGAGCATAAAACGCTCAATTATTATTTATCAGTTTGATAGTCTAAAATATGATTATAATCGAAAATTAATCAAATTATTCTTTATATGATAATACAGTAATTCGAATATAATAACGCCTATAACGCCTAATATAATTGTATGATATATTGTATAAATACTAATATCTATTTATGAAATATCTTACTTCAAAAGAAGTAGCGATCTTAATGGGCGTTAATGTATCTACTATTAAACGCTGGACAGATGATGGCAAGCTCCCCTGTTACCAGACACCAGGTGGTCACAGAAAATTTATTTTAAGTCATATCAATGAGTTTCTGTCTAAAAACAAGAAGAAGTCCAGAAAGGTCAATGTTATAGAATTGGAAGGTATCAAGGACCGAAAACTTATTCAATATATTGACCATGGTGCATACCAGAAACTGATTCCAGTATTCTTAGATCATGCGATCAATGCTGATAGTAACAGGTTAAAAACAACTCTTATTGGACTATATATGAAGCAATATCCAGTATACGAGATATATGACTCTCTTGTATTGCCTGTTCTAAGGTTAATTGGTGATAAGTGGGCTGACGATAAAATATCCATCGCTGAGGAACACCTCGCCTCAAATACAATAAGAAATGCGGTGAATGCCTTGGGAGAATCGTTACAACGGCAATATTTGAAGGGTCAGGGGTACACTCTCTGTCTTGCGTTGAGCGGTGACCAGCATGATTTACCTTTGATAATGGCAAAACAGGTCTTGGAATTGCAAGGTATACCCGTGCTTAACTGTGGTAGAGATACCCCAGTGGAATCGTTAAAGACACTGTTAAAAAAGTTTAAACCTGATAGGATCATTGTTTCCCTAACATATATTGAAGATAGAAAATTAGCAAACCGAGAAATGAACGAATTATTCAAGATAGCATCAGAACTAAAGGTAAAAATAGGTATTGGTGGTCAAGGTATCCACCATATTAGCGGGAAACACCGTAAAAATGCGCAGTTGCTAAAAAGTATAAGGGATATTACTCAGATATAGAATTTTAATATACAGGCTTTATTTCCATTCCCATTTAGAAAATCAGAGATATTGCAAAAATGTATAGTTCTTGCCGACGTAATCTATATTCAAAATAAACAGCTCTCAGGTCTCAGTAATAATATATCATACAATGAATCTCATCACTGACAGGGTACACACGCTTAAAAAAGCACCTTTCGCTGGGAAAGCTGTGTTATACTGGATGGTCCGGGATAAACGGGCTAAAGATGTCTTACCGAAATTTATAAATCAGCACTCGATAGACTCTATGGTAGTTGATTACTCGCCAATAAAAGTGTATAAAAATAGATTAGGTTGTGTAATGAACCGTATTTCTATACCCGTTCATCAGGTAGACGCGCACAATATTGTTCCGCTCTGGATGGTATCAGAAAGAAAAGAATTCGCGGCTCACACAACTCGTACCAAAATCAATAGCTTACTGGAAAATTTTCTAACAACAATACCTCCTGTTCTGGTACACCCGATCAAAAGTATAACTCCACCACCTATTAATTGGAGAGCCATAATTGATGATCTTGAAATTGACCGATCCGTAAAGAGCATTGACTGGCTTGATCCTGGTGAATCTGCGGCCATAAAACGACTAAAAGCGTTTAAATCCAGACTAATAGATTACAATCTGAAACGAAATGACCCCACTAAGAACAGTTTGTCTGATTTAAGTCCTTATCTCCACTATGGGCAGTTATCATCACAACGCGCAGCATGGGAGATCAGTAATTCAGGC
>DCMX01000037.1:0-10255 GCA_002321855.1 Fidelibacterota bacterium UBA1611
AAAATCTTGTCCAATTCCAGCGTGAAAAACTACGATCAGATCAAAATATATAAAATCTATACTATCTTGTTCATAAGCTATTTCCAAGGAATGCTGAAAAAGTTGGACAAGGCGTGATTCATGCAGGGCAGCTTGATCATAGGGATTATAATAGGACATATCATTTTGTAGATCATACCCACTGACATCGAACGGATAGACCTGAGAAGAATCTATGTCAATTCCAACATGACCATAAGAAACTGATCTAAAATAACTGTCTACCGCTTTCAGTTGTGACTCAAAATAACTTTTATCATGGGGTGGTGGATCAACCTGGTATGATACGCAGTCAATGCCTTCACTTGCGCTCAAAAATTGACCATTCCCAGTTGTGCTCTCTTTTGTATCTTCAATAAAATTAACTCGAAGAACACAAATACGGAGATCGCCTGATATTTCAGCCTGTGTAAATGATGACATACACACCATAGCCAAAACCCAGCCCCAAGGAAGTCTTGACGCCATTGGGTACGAATGCTTTAAAATTCCATATTAAGAGAGAACCGCATTGTATTCGTCAATGGATGTCCCGGTTCTCCATAGGTATATCCAAAATCAAATCCATAACCCGCGAATCGTAAGCCTATACCAAAGGTAGGATTACTGATCTTTCCGGTCTTATCATAATAATAACCAGATCGCATAGCGAAATATTTTCCGTACCAGTATTCTATGCCGGCATTATGCACAAGCTTATCTAATTCATCCGTCAATGAACGATCTTCATTGCTTCCAACTTCTTTCTGCCCCCATTCATTGTAAATGCCCCAATCCGAGTCCCCTGGGTCAGCTCCTATGGTTTTTTCCATCTCATCAGAATCAGGTTTCCCATTTCCGTTTGCATCAAGTGATAAGTTCCAGGTCCATCCACCAATCACTTTATCACCATATTCACCGGAGACTGCCTTATCTATGTCTCCGCCAAGAAACCAGTCATCTACCCAAGAAGTGAACAGTGCAAAGTAAATCGGATCGGTATGAGCAATTTCAATTTTTCCAGCCTTATTGTAATCATTTCCAGGACTCTTATTACCATCTTCATCATATCCACCAATATAGCCGTTGTTATCCCAATCCATGTCTGGATAAGAAGCCACAAGGAGCTTATCCACATCATAAACAATATTCAATTTGTTGTATTCTGTTTTAACAATAGCATAGTTAATGCCAATACTCAGGTTAGTAGGCTGAGGATCAGCCTGGTCTGGATCAATGAAGGATACTTTAGGACCTATGTTAGATAAATTCATACCAATAGTTAAATTATTCAGTAGCCAATTCTTTTGCATGTAACCGAGATCAAAACCAAAATCAGTAGATGTTCCCTTCCCTCTTTCACTTCCAGCACCGATCTCAACCAAATGCTGGTAAGAGATTTTGGCATTAAGACCGAAAGATTTATCTTGGGAGATCAATGCGCTATATGACAAGGACAGTGCGGTCATATAGCTGGTGAAGGTTCCTAATTCCTCACCGGTCTCACTAGTCCTGATCTGCTCACCAAGATTCAAAAAAATGACATGCCCGCCTATAGTACCAAAGGTAGGATAGTGTCGGCGAAAAGCAAGAAATTCGTAGAATAGGTCATCGGCTAGTCCCGGCAACCAATTCACATGCATCATTGCCAGCTCCGAACCATCTAAGAAGCCTAACCCAGCAGGATTCCAATAACTAGCATAAGCATCATCGGCAACAGCGACTTGCGCTTCGCCCATACCACCGGCACGAGCACCTGGTGCGATAAGTAAAAAGATGGACCCAGCTTCGCTTTGAGCGAAAACAAGACCCGAGAGGATTGTGCAGAGATGGAGCACTGCCCCTAAACGCTTCATGGAAGGTCTCCTATTATTCAATTAATATCTGTTATTGCCCATCTGGGACAAAATTAGCGTTTATGGTATCTATGTACTCCTATATTATTGCCGGCGAATATATTCTTGGAACTTTCTCACTGTCAAGAAATGATTCTTATCTACAAATGTGCCATTATTCAATGTAATAATCCTAATGTTAATTCTGGTATATAGGTAATAAACAAAACAGCTAATAGTAATACTAAAAAGAATGGGAAAGTCGATTTGTAGATCACAGGCATTCTTACGTCGAATCGGTACGCTGAAAGAAAAAGATTCATTCCAACTGGAGGAGTCAAAAAACCCAACTCAAGATTTGCGATAAAAATGATAGCTAAATGTATTGGGTCAATACCGAAATGAATTCCTAATGGGGCGATAAGTGGTACAATAATGATGATAGCGCTGAATATATCCATAAGACAGCCCACTATCAGTAAAAATACATTAAGTAGGATTAAAAATAGATATTTGGATGATACAAACATCTTCACCCAAGATAGTAATAGCATTGGAATCTGTGCATCGACTAAGTAACTGGTCAATCCCATAGCGACACCTATGATGATTAACACTCCACCGACCAAAGTTGCGCATGAACTAATTATTTGTATATTATCTTTTAAAACTATATCTCTATATACAAAGTTTTCTATTATAAATATGTAGACAACGGTCAACGAAGCAGTTTCCACTAATTTTGCATGGCCCCCAAAAATTCCATACAGAACCAGGAAAGGTATCAGCAATTCCCACTTGGTCTCCCAACAAATCTGAAACGCTTTTCTCCAGTTAAATCTATGTCTCTCAACTGATTCAACTTTCCCCTTCCAAATAGACCAGATACTCACCATTAGAATCAAGAATAATCCTGGCATGATTCCGGCAATAAATATATCCTTTATTGAGATTCCTGCTGTCACTCCATATAAGATCAACGGTAGGCTGGGTGGAAACAAAAGTCCAATAGAACCAGTTGCAGTTATCAATCCTAATGAAAAATTCCGACTATAACCCTCTTTCACCATTAACGGTAATAATAAACCTCCGAGCGCTAAAATAGTCACGCCGGACCCACCCGTTAATGCTGTAAAGAATCCACATAATAATAGTATCACAACAGGGGTCCCCCCCGGTAACCAACCAAACAAAGCCCTGAATACTTTAACCAAACGGTCAGATGCATTGCTTTCAGCTAGAATATATCCAGCCAAAGTAAATAATGGTATTGTTGCAAGATGGGGTGAGACCACGATTCTATAAGCTTCCGCAGCAATTGCAGATACTGGGGTATAATCGTACCAGAATAAAAAAGATGCTATACCACCAAGCACTATAAAAATAGGCGCACCATTTGCAATGGCAAATACAAATGAGATCATCCCAAGGAATAGAACCAATGTTGTCTCCCGTAGATAATCTTGTGAGACTATTAGAATAATCAATACAAATAATGTAAATAATCCTGTAAGGGATAGAAAAGTTTTCTTGCTTTTGATTATTAAATGGATGCCAATCAGGAAAAGGGCCAATGGCATTACTGCCTGAAAAACCCATCTGGGAACATTTGGCGCTACAAATACAGGGTATTGCACAGATCTTTCTATTAGAACCAGGTCCAGACTACCAATTGCCAATGCCAGAACAACGCAAATTGACATCCACTTTGCGATATGACTTCCAATACCTCTTAGGTCATCGCTCCCAAATAAAGGGGTTGTTGTCAATGCCAATAATTTATTTTCACGTGCAGCTATCACTGCGCCAGCGAAACCAACCATAAGGGTCAAATGTGATACAATAGTTTGCGAAGCAGGTATTTTGCTTAAAGTAGGTATAATCGGACGAATGATCTCACGAATAAGAAAATCTGTAGCAGGAAATATCACCAAACCAATAAAAACGATAAAGGCAATACCATTTTCTAATTGGTTATATTTTTTCAAAAGTATGCTATTATGGTCATTGCCTTGAAGGAAGTTGATCACTCATTTTAATTACTCTGTCAAAAACTTCAGCATTGACCACATTACCACGTATAAGTGGATACATTGATTCTACAATTGATTTCCATTCCTTTACTTGCTCTATTGAAGGCTTATGAACTTGAAGACCATATCCTTTCATGACTTCAACAGCACTGTCTGCATCCTCACGATTATTTAATTGATATTCTTGACCAATATCATCTGCGATGATTAACATTTTTTCCTGGTATTCAGATTTGATCTTGTCCCATATTTTCTGATCTATAACGATGGCTGCTGTTAGTATTCCCCATTTCATATCCAGCATATGGGAAGTGATACCAAAATACTGATTTGCCAATACAAAAATAGGGGGGAATGCCATTGCGTTAATCAAGCCGGTTTGTAGCCCAGAATGAACATCAGGAACTGCAAGAGGTATCGAGTTAAAACCGGCCTGGTCCCACAGTGTTCCTGTTTTATAGTCTCCTGCCCAAGTAAATATTTTCTGCTCTTTAAGATCATTCGGTATATAGATAGGTTCTTTGGTAAACCAATATACCCAACCAACATCAACCATGGCCAAAACTATAAATCCATTCTTTTCTGCACCGGATAACAAATCTTTTTTTAGTTCATCTCTAATGTAATCGATATCGTCATATGATTGAAAAAACATTGGTATGAAACAAAAAGTATACTGTGGATTGACCTCCGTTAAACCTTCTGCAGAAATTGCTGCACCATGAATTTGACCTATTCGTATCTTCCGGATCATATCACGTTCATCACCAACCACACCCCCTGGATATATACGAAGACGAATTTCACCATTGGTTACTTCTTGCCAGCGCTGACCCATCTCCGCTAATAGTCCATACCAATCTGTCCCCTCTGGCGCTAATGTTGCCATTTTTATTATCGTTTTTCTAGCTGTTAAATTGCAATTCAGGAACAATATGAATAAAATAATGATTAATCTTTTCATGCTAATAACCTATTTCAGTAAAAAAATTCATCTACGTTTGCAAGTAACCACTCTGCCCTTTTTCTGCTGATTATATTAGCTAATCTCAGATCTGGATTAGAATTTATATCTATATCGAGTGCCTGATTTAACAATTGGATGAATTCATTCCTATTTTGATTCAACTTTGAAACAGATTCAGCAATAGCGATATAAGGGCCTATATCCATGCCATTAGAAGCATTAACCGCAGTATCAAAGTACCGCCTGGCCAATTTCTCACTTTCACCTGCCATTTCCGGGTTATTCATGGTATATGTTATCATTGCCACGAGTGCCGCCCCATTATTCCATAAGGAATCTTTTTCAATAACTTCATTTAGCAATAAACCAACCCTTGGTAATTTGATCACCCATTCTGGATCTCCTTGGCTTGAGCTCACAGCACCTCCATATGCAGCTGCAGTCCAATAAAATAATGCAATATCTATATCGACAGGCTCCAACCCAATATTTCCAATTTCGCCCGTAATCCATTTTTGATAATCGTTATATTTAAGATTAATACCACGTTCACCGAAATCAATCGCATCCACAAAATACTGATGAGCCATTTCCTGCAACCCTACTCCGGTCGAGTAGTTATTTATTATAGCTCGGTCAGCCTTTTCCATTAAAAATCCAAATGCATACATGGTGAATCCTTCCACACCCTTTTTTAATAGATCAAAGTTCTCTGGTTCTTTTTTTATATTTCCCCCAATGGATCTAATTTTCTTTTCATAGTATTTTTCTGCGAATTCCGGCTGGTGTTCTAAAACTATTGCTACAGGACTACATGAAGAAAAAATGATGTGAAATAATGACGTGATCGCGGGCAGTAAATGATATCTATTCATGAAATTCTTCGTATAATGGAAAAGATTTGCACAAATCGACAACACCCTGTTTTGTCCGACGCAATATTGCAGGATCTTCCGGTTCACTAATAATCTGGTCAATTAAACCCACTATCTCGATCATTTCACCTTTTCCCATATTGCGGGTTGTTACTGCAGGTGTACCGATTCTTATTCCACTTGTAATAAATGGGCTTCTTTTATCAAAAGGGACCATATTCTTATTTACCGTTATACCTGCCATTGCGAGAATATCTTCAGCTTCTTTCCCAGTAATATTTTTATTAGTAAGATCAATCAAGATCAAATGCGTATCTGTTCCCCCGGATACCAATTGAAAACCGCGGTTCAAAAACTCTTCTGCCATAGATCGCGCATTATCAACTATTTGCCGTGCTTATATTTTAAATTCTGGTTTTAATGCCTCGCCGAAAGCCACTGCCTTGGCAGCAATGATATGCATCAATGGTCCACCTTGCATACCTGGCATTACAGCAGAATCAATCAGCTCTGACATCATTTTAACCCTGCCAGATTTAGGTGCGGTCTTACCCCATGGGTTTTCGCGGTCTTCAGATGTCATAATAATGCCACCGCGAGGTCCACGCAAGGTTTTATGTGTAGTACTAGTAATAACATCACAAAATGGTATAGGTGATGGATGCAGACCTGCTGCAATCAGTCCACTTGGATGAGCAATATCAGCCATTAAAAAAGCTCCGATCTTATTGGCTATTTCACGAAACTGTTCAAACTCAATAAAACGGGGATATGCACTGCCGCCGCAAATAATCAACTTAGGTTTATGCTGAACAGCTAATTTATGAAATTCATCAAAATCTACCCGACCGGTTGATTTAGCAACATGATAGGAAACAAAATTATAGAACTGACCTGAAAAATTAACTGGACTTCCATGGGTAAGATGCCCTCCATGAGCAAGGTCTAGGCCCATTACTGTATCGCCAATATTAATAAATGTCATCAATGCAGCCATATTTGCCTGGGAACCTGAATGTGGCTGTACATTTGCATACCCAGCGTTAAAAAGTTTCCTCAATCTAACACGAGCTAAATTCTCGGCTTCATCCACATGCTCACAACCACCATAGTAGCGTTTTCCGGGATAACCCTCAGCATATTTATTTGTCATCACACCACCAGCAGCTTCCAAGACTGCATAACTGGCAAAATTTTCAGACGCTATTAGTTCAAGTGTAGAGATCTCTCTTTGGATTTCACGCTGTATTATATTGAATAACTCTGGGTCAAAGCGTTTGATAACAGACAAGAATTATTACCAACTGTTTTCTGGTTTTAACACATCTGTAACCCAATCATAAACTGGAGAGGAAGGCCGCAATCCTCTCGACCTTTTTACCTTATCATCAGCCATAAACCATTGTGCTTTTCCGTATAAAACATCTTTAGCATTCTCTTCCAACCAATTTCTCTTATTATATCCTTGATAGCCTTCAGACTCTGCTTTTAAAAAGTAATCGTAAGCTAATTTTGCAACGATCCTATCATCAGTTGAAAATGGATTCTGTCGAAATGTATCCCACCCAATATAGTAAACCTTGCCTTTCTGACCATAACCATCTCCATTATTTGACATCAAACTGATCGCCTTATCGGCCCACCTCAACCCTTTACCAAACTCTTGTAGGTCGATATAAAGATTTGATATTAGAATCGCAACTTTTCCATCTCGTGGATCAATCTTGAACAATAATTCATATGATTTTGCTGCATTCTCTAAATCATCAATGAGAATACTTGCTTCTGCTAACTTGCGGTAAGCTAATTTACCACTCGAATCTTTAGAAATAACCCTATCTAATACTACAATTGCATCATTGCCGCGATTGGCCTTTATAAGCCTGTCCGCATAATCCAAACCATAACTAATATTATCAGGATTATCGTCATAACGTTTTTGGTAAACATCAAGCGGATCGCGACCACTGCTCTCATATGCTATCGCTAATTCACTTTGAGCAATTTCATTATTCTGGTCAATATTCAATATTTTCTCCAGGACCAAAATCTGATCAACAAAACGATCTTGTTCCTTGTAAATCTTTGCAAGATCATTTAACAATGTTATATCTTCGGGAGCTAAATCCATAAGGCGCTCATACTCAATAGTTTCCTTATCAATCTTCCCTTGACGTTTATACGCATAGGCCAATCTTTTTCTCAACTGAATATTCTGCGGTATTTTCTGTAAACCGTCTAATAGAACGATTTCCGCACTGTCAAACTTTCCTAATTGTTCATAAGCTATGGAATAATACTGATAAATTTCTTCCGGTGGTGCATGAATAACATTCCATTCATCACAATCTAACTGAGTGATCTCACTGTATATTCTAATTGTCTGCTTCCAATCACGGTTACGATAGTATTCTGCGGCACTACTCATTAACCGCGGGCATCTTATTCCCCTTAACGAATCTAACTTGGCTTTTTCTTTTACGAAATCTGCGTTTGAATCACCTTGTGGAGGTACACACATGGAAACCATGAATGTAAAAATTCCAATGAACAAAATTTGAAAGTGTTTGAGCACCATGTCACCTCTGCCTTCTCTTAACAAACCATAAATCTGCTAAACTTATACCCACTTGCAACTGTTGGACCCGTTCATCACCAAAATCATGCCTAAGAGTTGATGGATGATGGCGAATTCCATAATAATAGCTTATATCAACTTGGTTACCAACAGCCTTGAATTTAAATCCAAACCCTATTGCACCTCCAAACTCAGTGATAGGGTCAACATTCTGTATTTTCACCTTTTGAACCGAGTCCCAACCATCCATTATATATTTCTTAAAATTAAGACCAGAGCGAATCGTGAATTTATCTGATATTAGCACTGAAAGATTGTTAGGTAACCAGATACAACCAATGCTTGCAACCTGTTTAATATTTATTCTGTGGTTTAAAATCATTGGGAGATCAATAGGATAATCTGCAAAATCTTTTGAGGTTTTCATTTCTAAAGAAAGTTGGAATCTTTCCGATAGTAGTCTTGAAAGACCAATCGCCAACGATGCAGGTTGATAAATATTCTTTATCCGAATCTGCTTAGCATTTGGCGTGTCCTGCGGGTGGGGAAAATCGTAACCTGGATTTAAAAGATTATATGTGTAATCATGGTAAGTATTCTTATTAGTATCATCGAACGGATAAAAATCCGTATAGACCACGTCCAGAGGTTCAACCGGGATACCCATTTGAAAATACATATCCAAGTTTTTGGAGAAGGAACGATTAATAAAAAATTCTATATTTAAACCGCTATAACTCATTCTCGATGTTTCAGTTACAGGAACCTGGTTTAATAATAACTTTTCATGCTGGCGAGAGGAGCCAAAAAGTAACTGAAAAGTTGCCCCGATCCGATTCCCTTCAAACAAGGTCAGAGCAACTGAAAGATCCAGCGCTATTATGCCACCAGCTTGATAATATCCGCGCATTAAATCCAACGTATCGCCAAAGGCTAACATATCTGGGTAAATTGTATCCAATAAAGCGACCTGTTGATAGGTGTATGGATGAATGCCAATACCCAAAGCTGATGATTGTTTAATTGGTATAATCAATTGGCCAGATTGGAGGGTAGAAAAACCATTTTTTATATTCATTTTTCTCAAGTCCGATTCTAATCCATAGTATGCGATTGAAAAATGTGTATATTTTAATTGCTGCCATGTACTTGGGTTACTCAATGAAACGCCATTTTGAAAAGATGGCGTCAGTCCGAGTGATACCATACCACCCTGGGATGGAGATTGCCAGGACTGAAAATTTCCAATACCATACCCATTCATGGGCCCTTGTCCAAATAATATAATAGGTACTATCATTATGATATACAGGTTACGGAGCAACATATAGGATTTCAACTCGTGCGGGATCCGTATCAGACAATAGATCGAATCTAGCGGTTTCAAATAGATCACTGCTTAAACCTGAAGATAATTTCATACCAACATTTGTTAGTGTATCGACCATGAGTATAGATTGTAAAAACGATTTTAGAGATATTTCGAATTTTCCATCAACTATGGTTGAACTTGAACTGTAGGCACCAAGCTCCTGATAAGGATCATTATCAAAAACGGTTTCAGAGGTGTCTAATCCTTCACTTAAAGGTTGCATTGCTATCCCAAAAGCATTGGTTGTGTCAGACCCCTGTTTCAAAATCAGCTTTGCTGAGCGAATCAAGGAAAATTCCGGTAGTGTCAGAGAATCAAATGGGATATTAACAATTGATCTAAATCCTTTGCCCTGACTAACAGCAATCTCACCAGGTAAAACATCATATCCTTCACCTGGGTAAACAATTGATAAATCTCCGACCGTATAGAAAGTTTTCATTAACGTATCTATTGGTGATGATTCTGACGCCACATACATTTCTTGACGATAATATACTTCAATTTTCGGGTCCTGGCTGCCAGAACTGTATTCCCGGCTATATATTTCTAAAAATGTACCATCCAAATTTTCAGG
>DCMX01000037.1:10672-13211 GCA_002321855.1 Fidelibacterota bacterium UBA1611
TTTCTGTATAGATTTGGACCGTATCTGTTGTATCTATTACTTGAGATGTCGAGGGTCTATCAAGGTCAACCCATTCTGAGAAAGAGAAGCTTGGGTAATCTATATAATTACTCTCTAACTCGCTGAAAAATGAATCTGGTAAAAAATACAAATGTATACCAATATCAGAACTAAGCAGGCTGTCATTTGAATACAATTTAAATAATACACTATCTATAGTGATCGCCGTATCTAATAATGAATCCCATCCAGTACCATCACTCCCATAGGAATGGATCTTTAAAAACGTAAATGGGAAGTAGAGCTCACCCTTTGTGCCAACATATAACCTTTTAATAGAACCTATTTCAGGGGGAACCTGATAGGTAAACCCAGTAATCGAATGCAATGTTAACGTATCTGCGGTCTGCGACAAATGAGAAAGGTCTGCATCAATAGGCTCTTCTGCACATTGCCAGTTAAAAACAGATATAATAATTAATCCAGTTAGGATTATTGAAAAACGAAAAAAATACATTATCGAGATGTAATACTATAAATCAGGTAGAAAGTTTCGCTATCACCTTATCTATTTTAACAGCAACCGAACTATAGTCAGGTAATTCATCATCGTTATATGTAAGAATAGTAACCTTCTTTTTATTCGCCTTAAATGCTGATCTCTTTAATAATTTAGTAGAATTTTTCTCTGATGGTTTATCCATAATTATGATAGCATCGGCTTCAAAAGCAGCAACATCGTAAACATTCAGTACTGTTCCTTTTAAACTAGAGTGTATGGATATATCAGCTCTAACAAAATCAGATCTTTCCATTTTGCAATATTCATTCAAATCATGGATAACCATGACTGTTTTGATACTTTCGTAAAATTCATTAAGCCCTTCGAAATGTTGTTTGAACATGCCAGGTACAAAAGCAGATTGCCACCCATTACAAATAAATATGTCCGGAGACCAGAACAGGTGCGGAAGGGTGCTTAAAACAGCTTTTGCAAAATACCCGTAACGTTCACCATTATCAGATAGTATACGACCATTTTTGGCTTTATAAAGTAAATTTGTTAGTGGTTTGAACCAATGATCGTCCTCAAGAAAATACACTTGAACACGTGTCTTAGGTATAAAAGCACTTTTGGCACTAGCAATTTTATCCTCACCAGCAAATTCAAAAGGTATTTCCCGAAGTCTTATTACTTCTCTAAGAATATATTTTCTTTCACTGATGAAACCATACTTGGGTATAATAGTCCTAATGTCATGTCCATTCTCCTGCAACATCAAGGGAATTTTTGTTGAAAATTCTGCAACCGGCGAAACTTCCGCGAATGGAATTATCTCAGTTGTGAGAAAGTAGATTTTTTGAGACATTTGGAGTTATAGTTTATCTAATCAATAAATAGCTTTTTTAGCGCTTCTTTAGCCTTGGGATAATACTCACTACCGGGGAAATAGTCTATTAAACGTTGAAATTCTTCGCGCGCTTTTTCTATATTCCCCATACTTTGATATGCTAAGCCAAGTTTGAGCTGCGCATCATCATCCTTGTCAGTACCAGCGAAATTAAACACCTTTTCAAACTCCCCAATGGCACGTTTAAAATTTTTCTTCGAATAGTAACATTCAGCTAACCAATATTGGGAATTATCAGCTAATTCATTTGTCGCATCAGATGATACTAGGTCCTTGAATCCAACGATTGCATCATCATATTCCTCATTTTGGAAATACCCCAGACTTTCCATATAAGTTTGCTTGTACTTTGCAGCATTAAATTTGGGTTCAGATGAAACTGGCATACCTGACTTTAGTTTCGCCATTTCATTGTAACTACTGGTCAAAGTCACAATCTTATTTTCCACCATTACCAATTTATTATAGATCTCAAGGGCAGTACTATCCATAAACCGCGCCTGGTTACCAAGCATTGCAATCTTATTACTGAGCGTGTTAATACGTTTCATAATAACTAAAGTTATTGAATCTTGCTGCGTCTTACTTTTAACTGCCTGTTTAAATGCAGCCATTAACTCAGGAAGTAAAAGCTGGTCATTGAATTCCAGCGAATCAACTAATACTCTAACACGATCGATCTTTGCGTTCAGTCGTCGAAGTTCTTTATCATAATTCTTTTGCTGTTGACCAAAGGCTGAAGACGGAATCAGGGTGAAAACAATGATAAGACAGAAAAGAAAATATATGGGACATTTCTTCATAAATTACCCAAGTTGGTTAGCGCTTTGGCCCTAAAATTTACCGGATTATGCTCTTAACAACAATATCTTATAGATCAGTCTGTATAATGAATACTGAACCTCATGACTAATCCAGTCAAAATGTAACTTGTCACTAAAAAGGATCCACCTGCAGAAATGAAAGGAAAGGGTAAACCCTTAACAGGTATTAGGCCCACTGTCATTGCGGTATTGACAAAAACATGTGACATCAAAATAGTGGCAGTTCCAATTAATAAAAGACTTGAAAATCGGTCTTTGGATAAAAATGAATGTTTTAATACCAGATTGATCAAATAACCAGAT
>DCMX01000127.1:0-2155 GCA_002321855.1 Fidelibacterota bacterium UBA1611
CCGGCATAATGTTCGGTAGTCCCATCTGCTGTCATAGCCGTGGTTCGGTTTACATAAACCAATCCAATAGACACACCAATGGTTAATACTAACAAAAATGCAGCAAAGAAATACCGAACCTTTTCTGGTAATTCAAATAATCGAGGTAGGGAGTTATTCATGTTTCTGTATTAATAGATATTCAACAATAATTGTACTGCGATGAATCCCTCGAGTCACAGCATTTACAGAGATGGTGGCGCCGCTGATCCCATCAATATCGGACCCAATTTTATAGTCTGATTCCCATGATTTACCAAAAAACTGATTCAACCAATATTGGTTCGAGACTTCTCCACCAATGGGTTCGCGATATTTTATAATATGTGATTCTTCTACCATTCCCTGGCTATCAAAGAAAACGGCATATGTGATGGGTTGGGATTTACCTTTGACATTATCCAAGTAAGCCAGTCCGATCATTTCTTCGTTCCTTGAAATTTCCCATATGTAGATCTGATCCCTCATAAATCGAAGTTGTGCATTTTTTTCCGCTGTGAATTTAATTTCTTCAGGGATGGGAATTTTTTTAAATAAAACAGAAACGGAATCTCCATAATGATCATAGATAAGAGATTCTGTTTTTTCTCTTAAGCCAGCGGTTAGGGTTGAAACCCACACCACCAACCCAAAGAGAACAATGAGACGCCTACTTAAACTATTATGTAGAATTTGTTTATCTTGGGTTTTAAAAACGTTCAGAGTAGATGCCTCATAGATTATTAAAAATTATACCCTACGCCTACATTTATTAGTGTCTTTGAATCCTTTGCTGACTCAGTCTTGTGAGTACCATAATCAAATTTGAAAGCAACATTTGAGATAGGCCAATAGGTCAAACCAAAGCGCTGAATTATATAATGCTGTCCTGCATCATTATTTCCGCGATTATAGTCAGAATAGCGGAACCAAGGCATCAATTTCCCTTCTAGGCCAATTAGCCCCGCAACATTATAGCCCAGGTCGAGATAATATCCACCGCTGGATGTATAATCAAGCGGATTGTTTTCGTATGAAATTGAGCCATACTCTAAAACAGCATACAAATTATTAGCATTATATTTTGAATGAAATTCCATCAATGAAAAACCGACACTGGCTGAATCAGCGTCATTAACAATTGAATTCCCTTCGGTATCCGTAATAAAATAAGCAGATGTAGGTGCGTTATGTATAGTAAAAGATCCGCCCACACGAAGACCTGAAATCCCGGTATAATTCACACTCATATTTTTCACCATATCATAGGCGGTGGTTTTATACCCTTTGCCCCGTCCGCTACGAATTCCTTTTCCAATGGCGTCACCATCCATATCTTCCATTAAGGCAACACGCCAGTTTAACCCTGACATGGAACCATAAACTGCGAATCCATTACCAAACCAAGTGGTTGGAATGACATATTTATTATATTCAGGACGCTCAACGCTCACGAACAGAGGGGGCTCGTGGTATTCATTGATCAAACCTACTGATGGTAAGATAACACCAACTTGAAGCCCAAACCTTTCAGTGTGATAATTGACAAATGCTTGTTCCAATTCAAGTTCGCCCTCACCATCGGCGACAAAATTATGTTCTAATTCAACTTCAGATTTAAATGACCATTTTTCTGTCCAGTTATATCCATAATAGATAATGAAGCGATGGAAATCCAAAGTAGTCGTTGCATCATCATCACCGGTTTGAGCACGATTATAATGGAGTTCACCATAACCGCCAATGCTGTATCCCGGTTCAAAGAAATCATCTTGGGCCATAATCAAACAAAATACTGCTATGGCTAAAATCAAAATATGTTTCATTTTTTCCCAATTATTACTTATTATTAATGTTATTGAGTCTGATTCTCATTAAATATTAGATAACTAAAACAAACATCACAAGTTGATTTTATATCAATATAAGTTATTTAGAATGATTTTCTATTTGGCGGTGGAAAGGACTGTAAGGCAGAACTGAAAAATGGACAAGACATTGAAGTCAATGTTCTTAGAAATTGTGAATATTTAAAAAAATTCAATTATATAGCCATTTAAACAAGTTGACCGAAATTGTCACCATAATGAATCCCTTCTGCAGCACGAATTCCGGATTGAAGTGCTCCCTGCATCCA
>DCMX01000127.1:2500-2625 GCA_002321855.1 Fidelibacterota bacterium UBA1611
CCATGGTATTCTGTAGTATGTTCACCCGCAAAGTAGACTCGTCCTTCTGTCTTTCCAATATGAGAACTGTATAATTCATTTTGCTCTTCCGAAGGGGATGCCCAGGCGCCACGTGACCAATTTTC
>DCMX01000112.1 GCA_002321855.1 Fidelibacterota bacterium UBA1611
CGCTAATCAATTTCTCCCTTTGTTTAAGATTTTATTACATAGATTATCATTTTTGAATTAAATAACATCTTCTGTTAGTTTAAATAAATCATAAGATTAGATTATTTCGTAATGTATATAAATAAGAAGAATAGAATATATGAAATCAACGCGACTACATATAGAACTTTTATTTTCTTGATTTTTAATGTATTCAACATAATTTTAAGTTTTTTGTTCAACAAATATTAAATGTTTAATTTCTTACTTAACTAATTTATTAATTGCTGACGAGCGTTTAAAAATTCTTTAAACCATAATGCGCTGCGCTTAGGTGTTCTTTTCTGAGTTTTATAATCAACATAGACGATACCAAAACGCATCTTGTATCCCTCAGACCATTCAAAATTATCCATCAAGCTCCAAGCAAAATATCCCCTAATATCAACCCCTTTTCGGATTGCCTGATCAACAGAGGATAAGTGGTTCTGGTAATAGCGACAGCGCTGTTCATCTTCTACAGTACCATCGACAACATGGTCATCAACAGCAGCTCCGTTTTCAGTGATATAAATAGGAGGCAATTGGTAGTTTTGGTGTAGATCTGTCAACAACTTAAGTAACGCATCGGGATAAACTTCCCAACCAATATGAGTGCGTTCAACATCACTCAAATGAACTTGTTTATAGTTTGGATATTGGCCGTCCTGATCAATCACACCTCGTGAATATTGATTAACCCCCAAAAAGTCAATTTTGGCGCTAATAATATCCATATCGCCGTCTTCAATAGTTGGCATCACATCAATATGGTGCTGATAGACTGTCTCGGGATATTCACCATCCATAATCGGCTTAATAAACCAATGATTGTACTCATCAGCAAAATTAGTGACATCTATGGCAGACTCATTAACTGGATAAGCGGGGGTAAAGTTAAGCACAATACCGTGTTTAGAATTAACCGCATTATTTCTTAATATAGGGACAGCTAGGCCATGGGCTAGTAGTAAATTATGGGAAGCCTGAAAGGCGGACTTATCGTCTGCAATTCCTGGAGCATGTTTACCATCACGGTAGCCATGAAAGGCGCTACACCATGGTTCATTCAAGGTGGCATAAAAATTAATTCTATCGCCAAAATATGAACTTACAACTTCAACATATTCAGCATATTTGTATGCAGTTTCTCGATTCAGCCAGCCACCCTCATCATCGAGATACTGTGGCAAGTCCCAATGATAAAGTGTAGCCATGATGGTTAAATTTTTCTCTTCCAATGCGCTAATGACTCGATCATAAAAATCCAAACCTTTTTGGTTAATTGTACCGTCAGGTCTAATAATTCGAGGCCACGCTATTGAAAGTCGATAGGCATCCATACCCAAATTTTCAATCAAATTTACATCATCCTGATATAGATGGTAATGATCACAAGCGACATCCCCGTTATGTTGTTTATAAACTGCACCAGGCTTAGCACAGAAAGTATCCCAAATTGATGGACAACGATCATCAACATCTGTTGCACCTTCAATTTGATAAGATGCGGTTGCTACCCCAAAAAGAAATTTTGGGTCACATAGTTTTGAGTCTTTTGGAAATCTATACATTATTACTCCGAAAATATATATTGTTGTTTATCATTTAATCACTAGCAATTTCAATTAAAGCCTTTGCTGATGGCAGGAGAAATCGCCATCAGCTAAGCCGTTAATCTCCTACCAAGTTCAATTGTGATGGACAAGCTAATAGGAGAGTTCTTCATGGAGGTCACAGCTCCCCCAAATTGAATCTTTTAATTATCAATCTTGACTCACATTTACAAGCGCTCTTCATTGTCTATATCAAAAATTGACGCATGAGCTGGGTCAAAACCAACTGTAACTCTGTCACCAACATTTACTGAACTGTTGCCATCAACCATAAAACGAAACTCCTGTCCGCCTATCTGTGACCATACCAATGTGTCCGCACCCATAGGTTCAAAAACTTCTACTTCAAGACTGAAGTTCACTGGCATATTTTTTGCTTCATCTCCAGTCACAATAGTCTCAGGACGTATGCCTAACCAAACCTGCGTTTCAGCTTTAATACTTTCTTGAAATTTGTAATTACTCAGATCGGGTGATTCGTCCAAGCCTCCCTCCAACTTAAATATGGGTTTGCCATCCTGTAATATTGTGCCCTTTAAAAAGTTCATACTCGGGGAACCAATAAATCCAGCAACGTACTTGTTAACAGGATTGTTATAAATTTTCTTAGGAGTATCAAATTGCTGAATGAGACCATCTCTCATAACGGCAATGCGGTCTGCCAAAGTCATGGCTTCAATCTGGTCATGGGTCACATAAATCATGGTATTGTCGAGTTTCTGGTGTAGCCTCTTAATCTCGACTCTGAGCTCAGTACGCAACTTCGCATCCAAATTAGATAAAGGCTCATCAAACAGAAAAACTTCAACATCCCGAACCAAAGCACGACCTATGGCAACTCTCTGGCGTTGACCGCCAGACAGCGCAGCAGGTTTGCGGTCCAAAAGCGATTCAATCTGCAGAATCTCAGAAGCGTGCTTAACACGATTTTCAATTTCCTCTTTGGGTAGCCCTGCATTTTTCAGACCGAACGAAAGGTTGCCCTTGACCGTCATTTGTGGATAAAGCGCATAGGATTGGAACACCATACCAATACCCCTCTGCGCAGGTTCATACCAGGTGACGTTTTGCCCATTGATAAAAATCTGCCCATCAGTAACATCCAATAAACCAGCGATGCAGTTCAATAATGTTGATTTACCACAACCTGAAGCTCCCAAGAGCACCAAAAATTCTCCTTTTTCAATCGATAAATCTAGGTCCTTCAAGACCACAACTTCGCCAAAATTAAGTGATAGTTTTTTAATTTCTATACTATTCATTTTTTAATTATCCTTTAACTGCGCCGGCAGCAATACCGCGCACAAAGAGTTTTCCTGAGATAAAGTAGATGGCCAAAGGCACCAGTCCCGTTAACAAGGTAGCAGCCATATTTACGTTATATTCTTTCACTCCCTGGACTGAATTAACAATATTGTTTAGCTGAACTGTCATTGGGTAAGTATCTGGTTTTGTATAAATGACTCCAAACAAGAAATCATTCCATATACCCGTCACCTGCAAAACAATAGCGACGGCGAATATCGGTAGTGACATCGGCATCATTACGCGGAAGTATATTCCCCAAAATCGAGCCCCATCGACTCTAGCAGCTTTAAAAAGCTCTTCGGGGATGGTGGTGAAATAATTACGAAATAACAGTGTCAAAATTGGCATTCCAAAAATAGTATGAATAAGAATTAAGCCAGGTAATTTTGTATAAAGCCCCAAATCACGTAACAATATTACAAGTGGATAAATCATAATCTGATAAGGAATAAATGCGCCAAATATTAATATAGTAAAAAACAGATTGGCTCCCTTAAAGCGCCAGTTTGCCAAAGCGTAGCCATTAATTGATGCGATTGCTATTGATACAAAAACTGAGGGTATGGTGATTTTAACTGAATTCCAGAAGCCTCTAGATAATCCATCGCAATTAAGTCCCGTACAAGCCTGTGCCCATGCCTTAACCCAAGGCTCAAAAGTAACTTCAACTGGAGGTGAAAAGATATTACCTAAACGTATTTCTGGCATACCCTTTACCGATGTAACCAACATCACATAAAGTGGAATCAGGTAATATACCGCGACAACAAGCAATGTCCCGTAAAGAATGATATTTCTGCGACTCAGCATTTTGCGTGGTTTTGGCCCTCTAGGTCCATCTATTGAATGTACAACGGTAGAATTAGCCATGCTTGCGCCTTCCGAACTCTAAATAGGCAAAAGGAATCAAAACAATTAGGACAGAAACAAGCATCATGGTGGAAGCAGCAAAGCCTTGACCAAGATTTTGTGCGTTAAACATGTAGTCGTATACATATTTTGCAGGGACCTCCGAAGAGAGTCCTGGGCCGCCTGATGTTTGAGCAACAACCAAGTCGTATACTTTTATAATTCCAGCAGCAATGATGACAAGTGTTGTAACAAAAACTGGACGCATCATTGGAATGACGATTTGAATATATGTTTTCCACATTGGAATACCGTCAATTCTTGCAGCCTTCCAAATCTCCTGATCAATTCCTCGAAGACCTGCCAACATAAGGCACATGATAAAGCCTGTGCCCTGCCAAAGACCCGCAACAAGAATTCCATAAATTACGATATCTGCATTGTAAAGCGGGTTAAATACAAATGAATCAAAACCTAACGATCGAACAATCTTTTCAACGCCATAATCTGGGTTTAAAATCCATTGCCA
>DCMX01000070.1 GCA_002321855.1 Fidelibacterota bacterium UBA1611
ACATACATTTCTAAACAGCCGTATTTTCCACATTTACACTTGGGTCCATTATTCTCTAAAATGATATGCCCTAATTCTCCAGCAGAACCATCATGACCATAGAGGAGATCACCATTCACAACAATTCCACTACCTAATCCTGTTCCTAAAGTTATTACCACAAAATCACGCATTCCTTTAGCCGAACCAAAATGCATTTCACCTAATGCTGCCGCATTAGCATCATTTGTAATAATAACTGGAACATTACGATAGTGTTTTACTGTTTCAACAAGGTCTAATGAGCCCCAGGAGATTCCTAAATTCGGCGGATTGGGGTTGATCATTCCGGTATGATAATTCCCGTTCGGAACCCCTATTCCGATACCAGCCAGTTTGGCCTCATTGTTAATTTCAGATTCCCAAACGCATACATCATGAAATAAACGATCCAATAGTTCTTTTACCGGATCCTGGCCAAAGGTCAAAATCGATTTTTTTTTAAGAACATTTCCACTTTTATCAATTATTCCAAAGACAGTATTAGTACCGCCTATATCAATTCCTAAAGCATAATCCATGGATTTACAATCTATTACAAACTTTTTACCAATAAAATAGTACTTATAAACATAGAATATATTTAATTGTCGACCACACTGAAACTATCGTCACTCTCATCACCATGACACCCATCGCAATATGATCCTCCACCATAACAAAGTGACTCGATAAATATTTTATAATCATCTGCAGTTTCAATTGTGCTTGGGATCTGCCATTGATAGATCCCTGTATCAGTGGCCCCATAATTGATACTAAGGTATGAATCATTGCCCTTGACCAATATTATATCCATGCCCCAAGAACAATCACCAAGGTTCGATTCCCATAATATGTCGACCTGACTACCAATGATCAATACTTCTCCACCGTTCGGATAGAGTAGTTGCAGATAGGGTTCAACAATATTGTCCGTTAGCACAAAAACACTATCACTAAAATCACCAAAGCATCCACCACAATAAACACCCTTATCGCACAAACTTTCTATCCATATTCTATAGCTACCGCCTGAAGCTAATTCAGTATTTACATACCATTGGAAGATACCGGTGTTTGGTGTATTAACATGAACCAACTCCTCTTCATTAATGCCTTTATAAAGAACTATTCTCATGCCCCACTCACACGTATCAAGATTACTGACCCATTGTATTGGTACGATACTTCCCGGGTCAAATATTTCGCCTCCATTGGGATATTCAACATCTAAATACAGGGGGTCTGGAACAGGAATATCATCCGAACCAGATTCTTTTTTTTCTGAATTCAGAGAGTGATCGCATCCAAATATTAAAAAACATAAAAAAAGGATTCTAATCGAATACCAGGTAAAAGATACTAATAGTGAATAGAACTTCTTATCGTTGGCGAGGTCCATACTAAAAAGAATATAACCGGTACAATTTTCAGGAAAGATTTTTCTCTCATGATAGGAAAATTAATTGCTACCTGTTCCCTGTCGTATCTCAAGGTCCACGATCGGAGCCTGATTTGGTTCATCTTCTATTTTTACTATCTTAGTGATAGTTGTAGATGCTCCATAATTATCCAAAACCGTAAGCTCAAAAGCATATTCGCCAGGAGTACCTTCAAAGGAAACGATACCGGAACTGGAATTAGGTCTCAGCCTGATTTGATTCCCACTGACCTGCTTCCAATTATAGCGTATTCTATCACCTCGATCCGGATCAAATGAACCTGTAGCATCCAGTATCATAGCGTATGTATTCGTTTCTGGCCTACTATCATGATGAACCTGTACTTTGAATTTTGTTTTCTCAATATCTTTCAAATTTTTCAACTGGTCTATCTGGTCCTTTTTCTCTCTTTCTTGAATCACCTTTTCCTGGAGAAAATCATGATGCAATCTTTCACGCATTCTCATCTCATACTCTCGCCAGCCGAAAAGACCACCACCAACCAAGACAATTAAAAAAATTGCGAACCCTCGATTCATTTTATTTTGTCAAGTCCTTCTAACAAGAATATTATTATTGATTAACAAAACGGAAAATAACAATTGTCCATACTTATTCTCCACCTTTATTCCATGACCATACAATATTTTATATTACTGTATATGAAGTAATAATCTATTTAAATCTGATCCAATGAATGATGGAGATTGACTTATCTTCCCCGGAAGACCCTTACTCGTTTCTGGTATCTTGCGATAAATATATTCTGCCAATTCACCTAATTCGATCTTACTGTCATCACCCTTGGCCTCACCGCTCAGGCCTTTCAACAAGTAATAGGTGAATATGCTGTGTCTTTTTTCTTCATAGATGTTTGAGGTCTCATCATTCATGGAAGCTGCCAAAATACATATTTTATCAGAAAGGTCTGGAAACTGCCATCCTTCACCAGCTTTATCAGGATTAATATATCTAATATCTAAAAATATGGTCATGGTACGTATATTTTGCAGGACTGATAATAATGACAGGTCAGATAAAATCTTCTCCAAGGATTTAAAGGATGCTATCTGGCCGTTATGTCCATCCTTCGGGATCAGGTAAGGTTGCCCCGAATGCCAAAACCCTAGACCAGCGTAATAAATATGTATATCCACCTGGTCAATACCGGAATACTTACTAGCAGTAAAGATCCGATTTCGCAAATCACCTTGGTGCGGATCGAATATTTTATCGAAATCTTCCCGATTTGGACCAGCTTCCATTTGCCAAGGTTTTGATGGCAATACCTGGTAATCATCTAATCCAAATGAATTTTGAAGATATAACCGGAAAATCCTCGCATCTCGCTCTGCGTATTTGGCAAGGGGGAATATAATATCGTCATAATTCTCCAAAGCAAGTACAACAGCCATTGCATTAGGATTCTTTCTACCAATTGGTATATTTCGCTCCACATCTATCTCACTCAATCTATCAGGGTAAGGTGTGATCATTTTTGTTCCTATATCATGAACCATCATTTCTTTCTTACTTCTATAATGCTTCATCAATTCAAGAGCAACACTAAACGATGATTCTTGATCTAAATAGTCAGTGACTTTTAATAGAATTGCGAAATGATCTCTGCTACTTTTTATGTTCATATCAACATCAGCGTATTCACCAGGTTGTAATCCAGTAAGCTCAAAGACCCCATTAGAATTCGGCATGGAAAAAGTATGATTATCAATTACATCAATATTAACATACTCTGTAGGTCCTTCTCCTATATTTTGAAAACGTATCGTTAATTCGACCACTTCATTTTTGGGGATATAATGGGTGCCAAAATCATTTGAGACCGCATAATCAGCCAAGATCATCTTTGATGGATCCACTGATTCTGTTTTAAATGAGAAAGGATAAGGTTCTGCAAGATCAAAACCTTCAGATTCGGTCGCTGTTAATGAAAACTTCCATTCAACCGTTGGTACCTTCAGTTTTGAGAATATATCAAATTCAATATATTTTGCCTCATCCACATCTAAAGTTTTAATTATCCTCAAAGTATCAAACTCGATTTCACTGAGATCATTGATTTCTGGACTAATACGTAAATTGATATTCTTCGATAGACTTTTTCCTTCGTTAACGATCGCGAACCTTAGCTTTCCATCCTCACGGGAGTCCAGTGCCATATTCCCAGACGGTTCAACTAATTCAAATTTCAATATTTTTAAGCGTGG
>DCMX01000109.1:0-3448 GCA_002321855.1 Fidelibacterota bacterium UBA1611
CCATCAAGGATCGACACCACCTGATCTTTATCAACAGCAACACCCATTACCAGTTCCAGCTCCTTCTTGCGTAACTTTATATCGGGCTGGATGATCTTTGAAGGATAAGAATCCACCATGTCGGAGATCAGTTTACCGTTTGCGATCTCCTCCAATAGTTCTATAACACGCCAGAATGCCTTTACAGTCCCTTCATGGTCAGCACCCCTTTCAAATCTCTTGGATGCTTCTGTGCTAACGCCCAAGTTTTTAGATCCTTTGCGAATTTTGATCGGGTCAAAATAGGCACTTTCGACAAGAACAGTTGTCGTATTGTCATTCACACTACTATCAAGCCCACCCATGATACCCGCCAATGCAATAGGGGACTTACCATCAGTGATCAATAAATTGTCAGGTCCCACTTCATGCTCCACACCATCCAAGGTAGTTAACTTCTCATATCTTTTCCCTGATCTAACGTGAATCCCTTTATTCACTAACCTGTCATAATCGAAGATATGAGTTGGATGCCCCATCTCCATTAGAACGTAATTAGAGATATCAACCAGATTATTGATGCTACGCTGGCCAAGTGTCTCCAGTCTTTCTTTCATCCATCGTGGGCTTGGTCCAACAGCAACCTGCCCTACAATACCTCCTATATATCGTGGGCAATCTTTCTTATCATCCATCGTTATTGATAATCTTTTTGCCTCAGATCCTTTTTTTACCTCAAGATCAGGAAGCCTCAAATCCCGGCCTGTTTTTGTGGCAATATCTCTGGCTACTCCAATGTGTGAAAAAGCGTCTGGCCGGTTCGGGGTTACATCGAGCTCTAAGGTGGCGGATCGCTTATCAAAAACATCCATGAACAAATCACCCTCTCGTAGATAGTCCGGTAATACAAGTATACCTTCGTGCTCATCGGAAATACCTAGTTCCTTCTCCGAACAGATCATTCCATGAGATTCCATTCCCCGAATCTTAACTTTCTTAATAGTAATATCATCCGCGATCACTGAACCGATGCGAGCGTATGCGATGGTCTGCCCTTCATTTACGTTTGGAGCGCCACAAACGACCTGATATTCATCTTTTCCGTCACTAATTGAGCATAGGCTCAATGTATCAGCGTTAGGGTGTTTCTCAGCCGAAATTACTTTCCCTACCACTACTCCTTTGATCGTATCAGGGATGATTGAGATAGTTTCTGCTTCCAAACCAATACTTGACAACAGATCCGCAAGCTCAGACGGAGATTCGTTAATATCAACGAATTGTTTCAACCATTCAATAGAAATGATCATGAAAATTGGTCGAAAAAGCGAACATCTCCATTGTAAAAGAGACGAATGTCATTAATATTATATTTAAGCATCGTGATCCTTTCAACTCCCATGCCGAAAGCATAACCGTGCCATACATGAGGATCATAACCTACATTATCAAACACTGCTGGATCGACCATTCCACAGCCAAGGATCTCCATCCACTGTTGACGTTCTTCATCCCAGATATCCACTTCAGCGCTTGGTTCAGTGAATGGGAAGTAGCTGGGACGCCAACGCATCTTGCGGTCCGAACCAAACATCTGTTTCACAAAATATTCCAGACAGCCCTTCAACTGTCCAAAGGAAACATTCTTATCGACAAACAATCCTTCTACCTGATGAAAAAGACAATAGCTTTTGAAACTGATGGCTTCATTCCTGTAGACCCTGCCTGGTACAATATATCTAAGTGGGGGATCTTCTTTTTCCATCAAATGAATCTGTACATTGGATGTATGGGTGCGTAATACTGTGTCATTGTCCACGAAAAATGTATCCTGCATATCTCTGGCAGGATGATGTTCTGGAAAATTGAGTGCTCCAAAATTATGATAATCATCATCCACTTCAGGTCCATAGGCCACGTGAAAACCAATTGAAATAAAGATATTCTTGATCTCATTCAGAGTTTGTTCTAATATGTGGATGGAACCAATTGGTGGTTCCTTTTCCGGTAGTGTAGTATCGATTCTGTAATTAGATGAACCAGCCTGATCTGGGTCCAACGATTGAACTATAGCATCTAACTCAGTAGAAATCTCCAGCTTTAATTCGTTCAAAGCTTGTCCGATCGCAGGTCGATCATCTGCAGGAAAATCACCCATTTTCTGGAATAGTTCTGCGACCAGACCTTTCCGGCCCATATATTTTATACGGAAGGCATTTATATCGTTAGAATTATCAGAAAAGGAATCGATGTCGGCCAGAAATTGTGTCCTGACAGACTCGATCTTATCCTTTAGAGACATGTTAGTCTTTAACTGAGTTTACCAGATCAGTAAAAGATTGAGGATCACGAACTGCCATATCAGCAAGGACCTTTCTATTGAGAATAATCCCCTTAACATCTAAGGCATTAATGAAGGCCGAGTATGGCATTCCATTAAGTCGACAGGCAGCATTTATACGCGTTATCCATAAACGACGAAACTGACGTTTACGTTGTCGTCTATCACGATATGCGTATAATCCGGCCTTGATTACTGCATCCTTAGCAGATTTGAATGTCCGGCTCCGAGCACCAAAATAACCTTTGGCCTGCTTTACGATCTTGCGATGGCGACGATGACGTGGGACTGAACTATTTGCGCGTGGCATAGATTACTCCTGAATATTATACACCTAACATTCTTTTAACATTCTTCAAATTACTTGAATCAACAAGCCCAGTATGACGCATATTGCGTTTGACCTTTTTCGAACGACGAATGAGCATATGTCTATGGTTTGCTTTGTTCCTTTTGATACGACCGGATGCTGTCAGCTTGAATCGTTTGGCTGCACCGCGTCTGGTTTTCATTTTTGGCATTCAGTTTATCTCCTATTTACCACTCAGTATAACCGACATTCGCCGACCTTCTAAAGGATTATCCTTTTCAATCTCTGCCACGTCAGATAATTTCTCAAGAACTTTGTTCATAACATCTTTTCCCAGATCAATTCTAGCAAGTTCACGCCCCCGGAACATCAAAGTAATCTTTAATTTAAATCCTTCATCCAAAAATTTTCGCCCCATATTGACCTTTGTCATCAAATCATGCTCACCTATCCGGGGCCTGAACCTGATCTCCTTTACCTTTATTACATGTTGTTTCTTTTTACTATTTTGGAGTTTCTTCTTTTCTTCGTACTTAAGCTTACCATAGTTCACAATCTTGCAGACCGGTGGATCTGAGTTCGGTGCAACTTCCATAAGATCCAGACCAAATTCTTCAGCCCTATCCAGTGCATCTGACGTTAGAACAACGCCCAGCTGTTCGCCATCCACATCAATTAATCTCACCTTCTCAGCTGTTATATTGCTATTAAGCTTCTGCGTCTGTTTCTTGCTTATGGGTCATACTCCTATTTTTTATCTCACCTTCCAAATCAGATCTCAAGATATCAACTTGAACGGTACCAGTATCACCCTGAAA
>DCMX01000109.1:3854-5666 GCA_002321855.1 Fidelibacterota bacterium UBA1611
ATCTCAGCCTGTCTGATCTTTGTGCCTATCTTGTCTGCCTTTTTATTCAAAATGACACGAATCCCCGCATCATGAAGATCATCTGCCACCTGCTGAGCATAGGATAATACCTTATCAGACACTGGCAGGACAGCGACCTGTATTGGTGCCAACCAGAGCGGGAAGTTACCTCCAAAATGTTCAATCAGGAATCCAATAAATCTTTCATGTGTTCCTAATGGCGCCCTATGGATACATATAGGTGTTCTCTCGGTCCCATTTTCATCAGTATAGGTCAGGTCGAACCGTTTAGGAATAGCAAAATCGACCTGGTTAGTTGCTATAGTGAATTCTTTTCCGATAGCACTCCACACCTGCACATCGACCTTTGGACCATAGAATGCTGCCTCACCCGGAACCTCAACGAACTCGATATCCCCTTCCTGCAATGCTTCTCTTACCCATTTCTCGGTCTCAATCCAGAGCTCTGGATCATTCACATATTTTTTTCCTAGTCCTTCCTGATCATGGAGGCTAAGACGCATGGTATATTTTTCTATTCCAAAAATCTTAAAATACTGCAAATACATTTGGCATACATTTAAGAACTCTCTTTTGAACTGATCCTTACGACAATAGATATGAGCATCATTCATCTGAAGGCTCCGTGCCCTCATCAGTCCGAACAACTGTCCAGACCTTTCATATCGATAGCATGTTCCATATTCAGCCAACCTGAAAGGAAGGTCTCTATAGCTGCGTGGAGAAGATGAAAATATCTTATGATGATGGGGACAGTTCATTGGTTTCACATAATATTCGGTCCCATCCACATCCATCGGCGGATACATGGATTCCTTATAGTGGGTCAGATGCCCAGAACGTTCATACAAACTACCTTTGGCCAGATGAGGGGTTCTGACCTGTTTGTAACCAGCATTCCTTTCTGTCTGTTTTGCTAATTGCTCAAGCTCATCAATAATGACCGTTCCATTGGGAAGCCAAAGGGGTAATCCTGGACCTATATCCTTATCGAACGTATAGAGCTCAAGCTCCTTCCCCAATTTACGATGGTCACGCTTTTTTGCTTCTTCAAGCATCTTCAAATGTTTTTTCAGATTTTTCTTCTTTGAAAAGACCGTTCCATAGATACGCTGAAGCATCTTATTATTCTCATCTCCTCGCCAATACGCTCCAGATATGTTCAGCAGTTTAAAATATTTTATCTTTCTTGTATTAGATACGTGCGGTCCACGACATAGGTCTGTGAAATCATCCTGTGAATAGGCTGAGATCGTCTCTTCAGGATCGATTTGTTCAATGATCTCAACCTTGTATGTTTCACCTATACCATTAAAAAATTTTATAGCATCCTCCGTGGATATCTCCTGACGGGTTATATCATGATCAGCGGAAGCAAGCTCTCTCATTTTTATCTCTATCTTCTCTATGTCATCATCGGAAAATGTGCCATCAAAATCAAAGTCATAGTAAAAACCATTCTTGATCGTTGGCCCTATAGTGATCTTTACATCAGGATATAATTTTTTTACCGCATGGGCCATTAGATGTGCTGTTGAATGGAGTAGTACATCATGACCCTCTACTCTGTCACCAGTAATTAGTTCTAGCGTACAGTCTTCCTGAAGATTAAGGTTAAGGTCAACAAGACCACCGTTCACATTGGCGACAACCACATCCTGGGCCAAACGCGGACCGATGCTGTCAGCGATATCCTGTGGTGTGGTACCTGCTGGCACGGTCTTTACAGTCCGGTCCGGTAGTGTTACTTGGATCTTAGACATATTTTGTGGGCGATGACGGAGTCGAACC
>DCMX01000109.1:6000-7185 GCA_002321855.1 Fidelibacterota bacterium UBA1611
CTCTACGATGTCAACGTAGCGTTCTAACCAACTGAACTAATCGCCCTTTCTTTTCGCAAAAAAAAAGTTTCTTTGTTTTTTCTATAAATATGAGGTACTGAATTACTGTGGAATGAATACTTCCTTGTAGACAAATGGATCTTGAAGCGTCTCTAAGGCCTTGATCATATCCCTGTCAATTTCTGAAATTATTCGTATGCGACCCTTCATTCCATTGAAATGTTCTGCGAATTCCATCATGACCCAATTCTTGAGTATCTCTTTCTCTCTGTCAAACTGTGTAAGTGCCTGCTCTTCAAAATAACGGTCAAGAAGGTCGATAGCTCCTATGACAGAAACATTATTGCTGTCTAATCCGATTAACATCTCTCGTGTATCCAGATAGCTGGATTCGCCTTTGAGCAAAATATCAAGATCACTACTATATACCAGGTCTTCGAACTGGTCCATGAGGGTATTATCAGATGAAACATCATCAAAAGATTCATACAAATGGTTATTCTTTTGAACATAGGTGAAAAATAATCCTGTTCTACGGCATGCGGAAAAAATTGGAGAGATCGGTTCCAACTCTATGATATGATCGGGCTTGATACCGCCGCCTCCCATGACACGGCGACCGCCAATCGTCTCGAACAGAGTGTCAACTTCTGAAGAGTCTGCTAATAATTCGTCAGGAAGATATCCTTTTTTCTGGATCAATCTTCCGCTGGGTATATAGTATTTTGCCGTGGTGATCTTAAGTGATTTATCCTTATCAAGATTGTATATTGTCTGAACTAATCCTTTCCCAAATGATTGCCGACCTATCACAACACCGCGGTCAAGATCCTGCATAACACCACTAACGATCTCACTCGCGGAAGCACTTCCTCTATTTATTAGAACAGCGATCTGAACGCTACCCGGGACTATCGGGTCGTTCTTACTAAAATATTTTCTGTGTGACTGCTTTGTCTTTCCATCTGTCCAGACGAGCAACTCTCCTTTTTCAATGAACAGATCCAAGATCCCGACAGCTGAATTCAATAACCCCCCTGGGTTGTCCCTTAGGTCTAGAATTAAGCTGGACATATCGTTGGCCAATAGTTTGGAAAGTGCAGTTTCCATCTCGCTCGCGGAATTCTTTGAGAATCTAACAAGACGAATGTATCCAGTGGTCTCATTCAGCATACCAGAGTAAGA
>DCMX01000222.1:0-1128 GCA_002321855.1 Fidelibacterota bacterium UBA1611
GCCAAAGAGATCTGGGTTAAGGATGCACATTATTCCGGGCGTAATATTCTACCGGAATATTTGCCTAAGAGTGTAAAGTTAATACGTGGTTGGAGCGGTCATCCTTATTCCATGGTCCAAGAACTGGATGACAGTTTTGATGCACTCATAATGGTAGGTTATCATTCCCGGGCTGGGTCCGGTGGTAATCCTCTTGCCCACACACTGTCAGGTTCCAAGATCGAACGTATGATCCTTAACGATCGCGAAGCGTCAGAGTTTTTGCTTCATGGCACCATTGCAGCTAAATATGGCGTACCGCTTGTGTTTCTTTCCGGTGATATAGGGCTTTGCGAGGAAGTTGCAAAGGTCAGTCCCAATACTCATACCCATGCCACAATGTTGGGTGTGGGAGATTCAACTATCAGCATGAATCCAAAAGAGTCCCGTGTTCAGATCAAAGAAAAAGTAACAACATCCTTAAACCGGAATATGACTTCTTGCATATGGGCCTTGCCAAAACGCTTCGAGATTACGATACATTATTTGAAACATGCTGCGGCCTACCGTGCTTCTCACTACCCTGGCGCAGCAGTTGTCAATGATAAAAGTGTGCGTTTTGCAGATCAGGATTATGATAATATCATGCGTTTTATACTTTTCTGTGTTTGAATGAAATGGACTTTTGAACCAACGGGCGCTGTGCCTTGGCCTGTCCGGGATCAGGATACTCTTTTTCCAGTGCACGATCTTTTTTGTGTAGGAAGAAATTATAGAGATCATACTCTCGAAATGGGAGGGGACCCGGACCAGGAACCGCCTTTTTTCTTCCAAAAACCGTCAAATGCATTATTAGGGCCAGAAGGATCACTACTATATCCAGAAGACACATTGGACCTACAACATGAAGTAGAACTGGTGGTGGCTTTGGGTAAGAGTGGATATAATGTAAAAGTAGCTGATGCAGAGGCTCTGATCTATGGGTATGGGGTAGGTGTAGATCTAACACGGCGAGATCTACAGATCAAGGATAAAGGTTCGGGTCGTCCCTGGTTCAGGGGAAAAGTTTTTTCCGGTTCTGTGGCCCTTTCAGAGATCGTGCCTAAAGAGAATTGCCCAGATGTCAATAATATGGAGATCGATCTGACC
>DCMX01000222.1:1506-2069 GCA_002321855.1 Fidelibacterota bacterium UBA1611
GTCATGGAAATAATCTCATTTTTATCTGAGGAGATCCATTTAGCTGCCGGTGACCTGATCTATACTGGTACACCGCACGGGGTAGGAACATTGGAACAAGGTGATATTGTTAAGGCAGAATTGAGCTCAATAGTGACTCTTGGTTTTAAAGTAGTATAACTATCATTTTGAAAAGGCTATTACTATGCGTTGCTGGGATCTCTATTCAGATCTTAGCACAGGATATGCAGGTAAAAATGGTGACAGATTCATATATGGATATACCTATCCCAGTAATCGGGAAAGTGAAGGTTTCGATAAAAAAGACAACCTATCTGGCAAAAAATATGCGCAAGACAGTTGACTCATTTTCTGGTGATGGCTTTTTTTCTAACTGGATCATTGGAATGGTGTCCAGTACAACTGGAGAGGTCGTAGATATTACTTCTACCCAGGCTTGGGAATACAATGAGGATGATCGGGAGTACTGGATCATACCATTCATACATGAGGGTCATGAGGATGGACCAGAGGGTGATGAGGATCAAGAAAATAGAAGCATCAGTTATTCGTTTAGCTTCAGT
>DCMX01000222.1:2408-3473 GCA_002321855.1 Fidelibacterota bacterium UBA1611
AATGATGGAGATGAACTGACAAATATCAAGAGGGTTGGTAGTGAAAAAATAAAGAATATACATGGTTTTCGTGTGCGTGAATGGGTCACAACGGTTTCGCGTGGTAATGATCGAATTGTTATAGATGAATGGGCAGTTAGGACACTGCCAGTATTGAGATTGGCTGATTCACTAAATCGAGAGATTGAATTAGTTAGAGGTACCCCAGATAGCGTTATAGATCTTTTTGGGTTTGGCAGTGGTTTCTCCAATAATGAGATATTATTAGGTATTCCTTCTTTGGATAGTTTGATGGATGTATCAGATATAGATCCTATTGATGGAGAAGTAATAAAGGGCAATGTATCATTTTTTAAAGATGATGAACTTGAAGCAGGTTTTGGTTCGGAGATAATAGAGATATATGCCGAAACATTTGACCCATTATTTTATACCATTCCTGAAGGATATGACCATATAGAAAATGAATAAATATTTATTGTGGTGTTTGATGATAACCGCCACAATATCTGGGCAGGACTATTTTCAGCAGCATGTCGCCTACGATATCAGTGTGGAACTGGATGATAGAGCTCATACACTTTCGGCGTATGAAAAATTAACCTACACAAATAATTCACCAGATACACTTGAGTTTATCTGGTTCCATCTCTGGCCAAATGCATATAAGAATGATTCAACTGCGTTGGCACAACAATTCCTGCGTTTGGGCAGTACCCGTTTCAAGTATACCAAGGAAAAAGACCGAGGCTACATAGACAGTTTGGATTTTCTTGTAGATGGGGTTGACGCAGAATGGAATTTTCACAAAGACTGGATCGATGTTGTGAAAGTGATACTGCCAAAGCCATTAATCCCAGGCAGAAATATCATCATTGAAACACCCTTTTTTGTCAAACTTCCGAAGGTGATCTCACGGCTTGGGCATACCGGAAAACACTATGAGATCACACAATGGTATCCTAAACCAGCTGTCTATGATAAAGATGGTTGGCACCCAATGCCATACCTGAACATGGGTGAATTCTACAGTGAGTTCGGTTCATTCGATGTAAGGATCACCTT
>DCMX01000209.1:0-995 GCA_002321855.1 Fidelibacterota bacterium UBA1611
GTGTGGTGACGATGGATTAAACGCTGAAAAGATGACGCTATTGCATACAATAGCTCTCCCTGTTGAATCTCTTGACCTTCAATATATTTTTTATGACAGACATTCTGCGGGGAGTACTGAAGATGTGTGGTATAAAGAATATAAAAAGATTCAACTGCTGGTCGGTTCCATTTGTTTCGGATAGGAAAAGAAAGGTTTACCTAAATAAAATATTTCGATTAGGTAGCAGGTTAAGATAAATAATTGTAAATGATGAAAAGAGCCGCAACCAAATTGCGATTCCTGAAAATCAGTTATGATGCCTTTGAGATTACCGGGTGCTGGGTCAATATAAATCCAAGTAGAGCCACGCACAAAATGCATAACCACCCCAATAACTATTTAAGTGATGTCTATTATGTTCAAACCCAAGCAGGGGCAGACACAATTAACCTGTATGACCTAAGAATTCAAACTGGAATTATTCGGCCACCTGTTACAAAGCTAACAGTTGGAAATATTGATTAGGTAGTGGTCAAGGTAAGGCCGGGTACTTTGCTCATTTTCCTTTCCTATTTACAACATTCTGTCGATTCAAATACAAGTACGGAAGAAAGACTAAGCGTAAGTTTCAACATAATGTTTTCATCCTTTACAGAAAAATTAAGTAAGCCCTTATGGTAATTCAGGCTATGTAATTTGTATAGACTGACAAAGTAGTGTCATTCAATTGAAATTTTCCCATGTCAAAGTTTAAACCAGGACAAATTATTTTTCACAAGTTGTTTCATTATAGAGGTGTCATACTAAACGTTGATGATACTTTCCAGTTAACGGATCAATGGTATGAATTTATGGCAAAATCAAAACCGCCAAAACATAAGCCCTGGTATCATATACTAGTAAACAATGAAACTCATATGACGTATGTTGCCGAAAGAAATATACTTCCAGATCATACGGGCAAAATTATTAACCATCCTTTGGTGCCAGTTTATTTCACAGAAATTGTAGCT
>DCMX01000209.1:1317-2772 GCA_002321855.1 Fidelibacterota bacterium UBA1611
GTTTATTTCACAGAAATTGTAGCTGATAAATATGAAAGGAACCTGAATTGGGATGGTGATGAACCAGTCCCGGTTGAAAATATTGGTATTGCATAATAGCTCACATTTAATTCATTCAGTTAATTCCAGATGATTATACTTAAGAGAACTTCACCAGATATTTTGTTTTATTCTATCAATTGACTCGATGAAATGGTATCCTGTATCGTACCCGTTTGATGTTATTAATCAAATATAATAAAACCTAAAATGCCACGTATCCTTTCTTTAATTGCAAGTAGTACAGAAATTGTATGTGCGTTAGGATTTGAGGGCCAACTTGTTGGCCGATCACATGAATGTGATTTCCCAACATCTGTACAATCCCTTCCATTTTGTACAGAGCCAAAATTTAATGTAGATGGAACAAGTGCTGAAATTGATCAACGTGTAAAGTCTATTTTACAGGAAGCATTATCCGTTTATCGAATTGATGAAATCAAACTTAAAGAGTTAAAACCAGATATTATTATTACTCAATCGCAATGTGAAGTCTGCGCTGTAAGTATGTCTGACGTTAATAAAGCGGTCAGTGGATTAATTGGTAGTAAACCGCAGATTGTGTCGCTTGAGCCAAATCAACTCACTGATTTATGGAATGATATCAATCTTGTTTCAGAGGCACTGAAAGTCCCAAATGAAGGGAAGAAACTTGTCCGTGAACTAAAGCAACGCATAAAGAACATAGAAGATGAAGCAAGAAAAATAGTGAAAAAGCCGACTGTAGCATGCATAGAATGGATTGATCCATTAATGGCAGCGGGTAATTGGATGCCCGAGTTAGTAGAGTTGGGAGGGGGAATCAACCTGTTTGGTGAAAGTGGGAAACATTCTCCCTGGATGAATTGGGATAATTTAAAGGAGTCAGACCCAGATATAATTCTAATACTACCTTGTGGATATAATATTGAACGTACGAAATCGGAAATGACACCCTTGATCGAAAAGCCAGATTGGTTCCAGCTAAAAGCAGTAAAAAATCGGCAAGTTTATATTACCGATGGGAATCAGTATTTTAATCGACCGGGCCCCCGATTAGTTGAATCACTTGAAATAATTGCAGAAATTCTACATCCCATTTATTTTAATTTTGGTCATGAGAATATTGGGTGGGAATTGCTGGATACTAAATTATAATATGTGAGACGGAAAAGTGTGACAGTTGAAGAAATGGAAAAGATAATGTCCAACACTTCAATTATAAGCAATAAATCAAAAAAGGATCACAAATGGGACAATTTATAAAAGTAGGGGATGTAAGTGAGATTTTGCCGGGAAATGCGAAGCAAATTGATGCCGGCGGGAGAACAATTGCGTTATTTAATTTGAAAGGACAGTTTTATGCTATTGATAATAGTTGCACACATGTAGGCGGCTCATTAGCTTCTGGTAAAATTATTGATGAGGATGTTATTT
>DCMX01000209.1:3114-4741 GCA_002321855.1 Fidelibacterota bacterium UBA1611
CGGTGCGCGATTTAATATCCCCACAGGAGAAGTCCTTGGGCCTCCGGCAATGAAGAATATCTCAACCTACCAAATCCGGATTGACGGTGATGATATTGAGATTGAGGTCTAATTAATCCATCCAGATTTGCAGAATAATCATAATGGATGAAGTACTCAAAGACGTTTATATCTGGTCTGTGTTTTCAGAAGAAAAGAAACTCAATTTTAATGGATATTTTATTCCTACACAGCATCCGTTATTTGGAAATGTGGTTATTGATCCGCCACCAGTAAGTGACTTGGATCTGGCGCAAATGGAATCTTTAGGGTCTGTCCAGCAGATTATAATTACTAATCGGAACCATATCCGCTGGAGCCGTGAACTGCAGGAGAAATTTGATGCTGAGATTAGGATGAATTCTGCTGATGTACAAAATGAAGATTTGATTAGTGACCATAACTTTGGTGACGGTGACATGATTGCCGGGTTTTTAGAAACAGTCGTTATTCCAGATAACAAATCTCCCGGAGAAACAGCCTTATATTGGAAAGATCGGAAAATCCTTTTCGTAGGTGATGCCCTTATAGGAAAACCGCCAGGTGAAGTTTCCCTGCTGCCACCGGGAATATATGCTGAAGCAGAAAAAGCCAGAGCAGGCATTAAGGTATTGAATGACCTAGAATTCGACGCCTTATTACTAGGTGATGGTGACCCAATTCCAACTGAGGGGAAAGAAGCTGTAGAGCGATTTTTACGGTAGAATTATAATAATTTGAAATTCGATCTGGTAAAAATATACTTTCACGTATTACGAAAATAACACTGAAAAGAATTAACAGATTCATTATCTGCACCTATGAAGCCGATAGAACTATACAGTTAAGATAAATGAATATAACCACACAGCTAAAAACTCCTTATGGATGTAATTTTCAATTAATATTCGGGTTTACAACTCAAACTATTAATTCTGAAATGTCAAAAGAAATGAATGAGATAAAGGAGCTGTTAAAAATTTATCCCCAGGATGTTATTCTCCTGATGAGTTTAACCCAAGCATATATGGATATTCAAGACTACAAAAATGCCATACTTACGTCCCGGGAAATTCTGCAAATTAATCCCCATTATTCGGTGGCATACCGGATTTTGGGGGGAGCTTTATTGGAAACCAAAGAGTTCACTGATGCCATCAAAACATATAAAAAGGGGATACTGGTAGCCGAAAAGAATGGCGATCTTCAAGTAGCTAAGGAGATGAAAGTATTTCTCCGGCGATTAGAAAAGAATTGACCAACGGCACCAACATCTTTAACGAATAAAAGCGATTATTAATTAACGGAACTATTAAACATGGAAAAGATAAATATGCGACAGTATTTTGACCATGAATCCTGCGCATATACCTATTTACTTTTTGATTCATTCAATAAAAAATCTGTGATTATTGACCCTGTATTAGAGCAATTCGACCGGGATATGGAAACGGTAAAGAAACTGAATTTGGAATTAATTGGTATTCTGGAAACTCATGTGCACGCCGACCATATAACTGGAGCTTTTACCATTAGGAAGAAGACCGGAACCCCTATTTATTACGGGTCTGAATCTGGGGTCCAAGGTGCCGATTTTATGTTAAATGAT
>DCMX01000186.1:0-1647 GCA_002321855.1 Fidelibacterota bacterium UBA1611
GCGAATTGAAAAGTTAGATAAATAGTATCTAACCATTTTTATAATGGTTGTTTTAATTATTTAGATATTTACTTACAAATTCGCTAACAGAATAATGATTCTCAATCTCCATATGAAATGTATTATGAACATAATTACCATTTTCATCTACATGATACAATGCGACAAACTCTTTTTTCCTAAAAACGATCTCTTGTAATGCATTTATAAGAGCATCAACATATTCAGGTTTATTATAAAGTCCGATAGATCATCTTACCATTCCAATTCTTCCAGGGTTATACCCGCGAAAGAATGTATACACTGGAAGCCCAGTTATATTGGCTGGTTGTAATTTTAGCAAAAAAGTGCATTAAACTGTGAGAATTGGCATAATGATAAAAAACGCTTCTAATATCTCATGGAGTAATTCCCATCATTCGTGTTGACGTTGTAGTAGGTCAGTTTCATGCGTTCGACCGTGCCTTTTTCAATATTGTAAATATCACAAGCGTCGTAAGGCTTAGCATACACATGCACGCTGGTGGCAAATTTATCGGATAGATTCTCCACAGAATGTATATCGGCGGGCCCATCCAAAAACCCCGGTGAACAGGAAAGTTTCTGAATTATGTTTAGCTCCAACGGGTCAGAGGATACTTCTTCATAATTGCAGATCTGAAGCTGTCCTTCTTGTACTCTTGCCCAGCATTTTTCACCCTCATGCCCGTGTATCGGTGCAGAAGTATTCGGTGGCCAGCAAATGACCATGATTTCAAAATCGCTATCCCTATGTATCAGATTTCTAGTATAGAAATTTTCATTACGCAATGAATATTTTTTTAATTCGTGTTCATCAAGGTACAGATTCAAAAGATAGGATGAAACTTCGGGAACAGGAAAATCCTGCTTCGCAAATTCTTTTAATTTCTCTATGACTGTTTCAACCATAATCAGGATAATGATTAATTTCGCTTTTTCGAGCTTAATATTTTTTCAGCTGCTCTCATATCTTTTTTTGTATTCATATTCAAAAAGTAATCTGCTCGATCAGATAAATCTACCGCATGATATTTTACTGCATGAACCAAGTCCCTTAGACTCATACGATTATTTTGTATGAGTGAATAACATTTATCTTTGAGTTTTTTATTGTAGAAAGCGCAGGTGGGTTGTAATTCACCATGAACCATTGGAATAATAATATTCCTATTTGGTTTTATATGTGCCCAAAGTTGAATAAAAATCTTTTCAACTATAAGGGGTAGGTCAGAAGAAAGTAAAAGGGCCCAATCGGTTGTAGTATGGTTCAGGGCTGTATACAAACCATTGATGGGCGCATGAAATTCTAATATATCCCTGATAAATGGCTTGTCCACATCAGGTGGTAGGTCTTTTCCAATTAAATATTGGTGCTCAAAGTTTTGACATGCATGCCACATACGGTCAACAATGGTTTTTCCGTTGATCTCTGCGCGCCATTTTGGCGAACCAAAGCGTTCACTTTTGCCGCCTATTAAGATAAAAGCAGAAGCAGAAATCATGTTTGAATTTCCATCCTAGAAAAATTAATTACATAACATTTGATTTGTTATTTTCATATGCTCTCAATGATAATTATTGTATGAATTACGGATTTGTGATAGATAACCGTTTGTGTATTGGCTG
>DCMX01000186.1:1993-4328 GCA_002321855.1 Fidelibacterota bacterium UBA1611
CACGCCTGCACCGTTGCCTGTAAAAGTGAGCATGATGTTCCTATTGGCGTAAACAGAACCCATGTAAAATATATTGAAAAGGGAGTTTTTCCCAATTCTACCCGGGAGTTTTCTGTCCATCGCTGTAATCATTGTGCGGATGCTCCATGTGTTGAAATTTGCCCTACAACTGCACTTTATACGCGGGCGGACGGTATTGTTGATTTTGATAATGACCGCTGTATCGGATGTAAATCCTGTATGCAAGCGTGTCCCTATGATGCGCTGTATATCGATCCGGAGACCAACACCGCAGCTAAATGTAATTATTGCGCCCACCGTTTAGATGGCGGTTATGAGCCGGCATGTGTGGTGGTTTGCCCAGTAGAAGCCATTGTATCCGGTGATTTGGATGATACTAATTCCAAGATTGCTCAACTGGTAGCTAACGAAGATACCATGACGCGGAAGCCTGAAAAAATGACGGACCCCAATTTATATTATGTGAATGGGACAAATGAAATGCTGGATCCAAATGCCACAGAAAGAGATGGTGATTATGTATGGTCCGAACAGGCTGCCGGCGTGGGGCACTATGCAAAATATGCAAATCAACGTGTGTCCAAATCAGATAATGAAAATTTACTCATTCAATTGGCTATGGAAACTTCAGCCAAAACAGGCAAACCTATTGATCAGCGTGCCATCGATAGTGTAGCGCAAGAAATTCAACAGGATATAGATACGCAAGGAGTCCGTCGTATTTATGACAGTCCAAGTAAAGGAGTTTTGTGGGGCTGGGAAGTGCCGGCCTATGTGTGGACAAAAGCCATTGCCACCGGGACGTTTCTGATGATGGCTGTTTGGCATTTTTTCAATGGCGGATTGGAATCATCATCCGAAATGGCTGGGCTCATAACGACACTTGTTTTCATGGGATTAACCGGCGCATTATTGGTAAAAGATATTGACCGCCCGGATCGATTCCTGTATGTATTACTCCGCCCCCAATGGAAATCATGGCTAGTGCGGGGTGCTTATATTATTACCGTATTTGGTGGATTGGTTTCACTGAAATTATTGGATAATTATTTACAACTGGGATTCGATTGGTTATGGATTCCGGGATTAATCTTTGCAGGATTAGGTGCGGTCTACACGGCATTCTTATTTAACCAAGCGCGGGCCCGAGATCTTTGGCAAACGCCCATTCAATCTGCCATTCATATGTTGGTTCATGCCGTCATGGCTGGATCGGTGGTTATGATGATTATTGCACCCGACTCATCCCAATGGATGGCCAATATATTGCTTTGTGGCGTTCTATCTAATTTAGTCATTATAGCGAAAGAAATTTTAATGCCCCATGATACGCCTGACACAAAGAAAGCCATTCAGCTTATGACAAAAGGATATTATTCCAAATATTTCTGGGCTGGAATTGTGATTGGAAGTTTGGCACCCATAGCCCTTTTAAATGTTTATTCTGGGATGGCAATTATTGCTGGTGGTTTAGCATTAGTCGGAATATTTTTAACAGAATTTGTACGCATTCGTGTACCCCAAATAATACCTTTGAGTTAATTATGAAGCGCAGTTGGATAGAAACATTTTCAGAATCATTGGGGTTAATCCCTAAAATTTCCGATCGTCCTGATTGGTCGGAAGAATTTGCTATGGAAGGTCCACGTGAATTATATAAATATCCCGATCCAAGCGAATGGGATGACTTCACTGAATTAGATGCATTGGCCTGGCCGGAAAAGAAAGAGCGTCATTATTCCATCGTACCAACCACCTGTTTTAATTGTGAATCGGCCTGCGGATTATTGGCATATGTAGATAAGAAATCAAACAAGGTGCGAAAATTTGAAGGGAATCCGCATCATCCTGGGAGCCGCGGCCGGAATTGCGCTAAAGGACCAGCAACGATTAACCAAATTAATGATACGGAACGCATACTTTATCCTTTGAAGCGTGTTGGCGAACGGGGCGAAGGACAATGGGAGCAAATCAGCTGGGACCAGGCATTGGATGAGATCTCTGAAAAGATTGCAGCTTCAATAAGAAAGAGTAAAGAGAAAGTTGTTTATCATGTAGGTCGCCCGGGACACGAAGGTTATGCAGAGCGCGTGTTAAAAGCGTGGGGTGTGGATGGGCACAATTCCCACACCAATATTTGTTCTGCCGGCGCACGAACCGGCTATGCCCTGTGGCATAAATATGATCGCCCAAGTCCGGATCATACCAATGCTGAAGTGATTCTACTGGCATCGTCTCATCTGGAGACGGGGCATTATTTTAATCCCCATGCCCAACGCATTATGGAAGGCATGATGAAAGGCGCCAAACTCAT
>DCMX01000014.1:0-573 GCA_002321855.1 Fidelibacterota bacterium UBA1611
ATACTTAAAGTAATACTTTAGATATATAAAGATCATAGCAAAAAATTAAGTATATTGATTTAGAAAATATATTTATTGATCAAGTGGATTATAATAAATATACCTAAAAATTTTTGAAGTTTTTATATTGTAAATTGCTGAATAAATTCAATTAAAGTTATTTGATCTAAGAAACTGGTTTAATAGTATTTCACCATATCTTATTTTATAATAGAGAATTGAATTCGAATTGAATTCATTGCATCGTATGGAGGCAAGTATGACATTATTGGAAACATTAAAGAAGATCGAACATTTCATTTTAGGTGATAACAAACAGAAGAGTGACAATAAGCCTCCGGATCATTGGAAAAAGTATCGTAGACCAAAAACAGATTCCTGATAATAATTCATCGGTCATATGAAGAAATTCTGCTTATTATATTTCTTTTATTTAGGTTATGCTTTCGCTCAAACCTGCTTGGTCGATGGACTGGAATTGACCTATACGGGAATGTCCGAACACGTTAATGGAGAACAATTATATCTATTTAGATGTGTGGCTGACCACCAAATGTGGCTTAGTGAAAATCA
>DCMX01000014.1:959-2817 GCA_002321855.1 Fidelibacterota bacterium UBA1611
CCAATATCCGAATCTGAACCAGCGAATGAATTGAACACAGAAACATTATTCCATGAAAAACTAGAGAGCGATATAGCACAGCAGGAAAATGTGGAAAAAGAGCTCTCCGACCTTGCTGTAATAATGAAAGATCAACAGAGATTATTTAGAGATCGACCAAAAGATTTTGGGTCTGTCATTCGCAAGGGTGATAAAGATAACGAAAGGCAATCTTTTGGTGTTGCTACTTACACTGCTGGCGTTTTAGCAATAATCGCTTTCCTGAGTACGCTGATATAGGTTCATATTCTTATATGGATGCTTCTATGCAGTTAGGGGCTATAATTTATAATTTGGTTGGGTACCTAAGGGGTATATAGATGTTACTTATGAAGAAAATTCATTTCATAGTGACCATAGCACTGATATTGATGAATGTGCCAGTATCTGCACAGAATAGAATATCAGTTACAGGCAAAGTATCTAATATCGATGGTAAACTCCTTGCCAATGCGGTCTTGACTCTAAATAAACAGAATACAATTGCTACAACTAATCGATTTGGTGAGTTCGATCTTGGTAAGATATTTACAAATGATACGGTCCTCGTTAATATTCCTGGCTATCAGTCTAATCACGCGCCTGTTTCATCAGAGATCAATTTTACCTTGTATCCTACATCGGAAATAAGAGAAAGGATCAATAATGCGCGACAGGGTGAGATCGTTTCTATCTCATCTGGCATACATTATCTCTATCCAGAATTCAGATCAGATAGTACAATTGGGATCCATATTAAAAATAAACGTGATCTGACCATTCGCGGTGAGACCGGTGCAGAAATAAGAATGCGGTGGCTCAATGCTGACATTATAAGGATATCTGGTTCTCAGAATATTCTTTTAGAGAATCTCATAATTGGTCATCATAATCCAAAGGATGAAACCTGTGACAGAACTACAATTCTTATTGAGGGATCAAACAATATCGTTATTAATAATACCAATATTGACGGTTCAGGTAAGGTTGGGATCAATGCACGGGAGAGCAATGGTATTGTTATTGATAATTCCAGTATCAATAACAATAGGGATTTTGCCTTTTTATTCAGTGAATGTAGTAGCATTTCGATCAAGGAAACGCTTATAGAGGATAATGGTGAAATAATGTCGAACGAGGAGCGTAATGTGGAAATGATCGAGAATACGTTGAAGGTAGGTGGATATTTCGTTCCTGAGTTTGTTTTTGTTGATGGAGGTACCATAGAGATCTTGGACGAGAGTATCATTCCACCACCAGAGCCTCGACTTTTGAACGCTGGTGATCTTTATATTGGGAGGACGGAGGTCACTTTTGATCAGTATGACGGATTTTGCGAGGCAACTGGAAGAACAAAACCTGATGATAGTGAATGGGGGCGTGGAGATAGTCCTGTCATCAATATCACCATAGAAGATGCCAAAGCCTATTGTGAATGGCTTAGTGCTCTTCTGAATAAAAAGATCCGATTACCAAGTTCAAGTGAATGGGAGTATGCAGCACGTGGTGGTAAAAAAGGCGGTGACGATAACCAGTATAGTGGAAGCAATACTATTCGAGAAGTGGCTTGGTGTAAGTTCAATTCTGATAACAGAACCCACGAAGTTGCCCAAAAGATACCTAATGAATTGAACATATTTGATATGAGTGGTAATGTATATGAATTTTGTACCGATAGAATGGATAGTCTACTGGTCTTAAAAGGAGGTTCATGGGCAAATGGTGGTGTAGGTTGTCGATTGACCGATCACGTTGTAAGTGAAGTAGGATTTTGGGATGATAATATAGGATTCCGTTGTTTCCAGGATAGATGATCACATTCTCTTGGATCTAAAATATC
>DCMX01000211.1 GCA_002321855.1 Fidelibacterota bacterium UBA1611
AAACAATGTAGGAATAGTGAGAACGAAGGAACTTTTGACGAATGGGATTGATGAATTGAAAAAAATTAAAAACACATATAAAACAATAAAAGCAGATGGAGCGTCCCAGTATAATCCAGGCTGGCATGAAGCTATTGCATTGCGGAATCTGATTATTACGGCTGAATCTGTAGCTATGTCAGCCCTTATTCGAGAAGAAAGTAGAGGCGCACATACACGGGTTGATTTTCCAGGAGAACAAGACAAATGGATAGATTATAATGTCGTTATTCATAAAGGCGATAATGGATCAATGTTGACCGAACGCAGAAAAAGGGTTACTCCTGACCCGGAACTGGTACGGATCGCAAACCTTTCTATCAACGAATTGGAAAGAGAAGTAGCTACAAAACCTTAAACAATCATGGAATTAAGAGATTTTAAAATTTATCGTGGTGATGAAACAAATGGCGAAATGGTCGATTATCAAATAAATGTTGATAAAGGAATGGTCGTATTAGATGCTATTCATCAGATTCAGGCCTTAAAAGCGAATGATTTGGCTGTACGATGGAATTGTAAGGCAGGTAAGTGTGGTTCCTGTAGTGTTGAGATCAATGGCAAACCAAAATTAGCTTGTATGACACGCATGAATGAATATGAAAAGAATGAAACAGTATCAGTGCGACCCATCAGAACATTTCCAGTGATAAAAGATCTAGTCACGAATGTAGAATGGAATTATGAACAGAATAAGCGGATACAGCCTTTTAAGCCCAATCCATCAGAAAAGGATGAAAAGGGGAATTACCATATGATGCAGGAAGATGTGGATCGTGTTCAGGAATTTCGTAAGTGTATTGAATGTTACTTATGCCAGGATGTATGTCATGTTCTTCGTGATCACGAAAGAAAAAATAGTTTTGTGGGCCCAAGATTTATGATTCGCTTAGCAAGTTTAGAAATGCACCCTTTGGATATGAACGATCGAATTTCTGCGATAAAGGAAGAATATGGATCGGGTTTTTGTAATATAACTCGATGCTGTACTGATGTTTGTCCAGAACATATCCAGATAACTGATAATGGGATCATTCCACTAAAAGAGAGAGTTGTTGACCGATATTATGACCCTCTCATTTGGTTGTGGCGAAAATTATTCAAGAAGAATAACTAATATTTTCTGCGGACCAAGATAGATTAAAAAATTCAGATTAGCGATTGTGAAGATTATTTTTATTTAAGCTTAAAGTTTACTGGAATAGAGATCCACACACCCACGGCCCGCTCTCGTTGTTTTGCAGGGCGAAACCGTGTTTTACGAATAGCTTCCATCGCAGCCTCATCCAATCCTGTATTTGGGATACCTTTTAAGATGATAGTTTCTTTTACACGTCCCTTTTTATCTATAAATGCTTGTACAACAACAACACCTTCGATACCTGCTTCTTGAGCAATCTCAGGGTACGATGGCCTGATTGGTGTGATAGGTCTTGGAGGATCATCATATGGAATAAATTTTACTTTTGGCCCTGTCGGTTGTGGTGGTGCGTCCCAAGCTTCAAAATCGTCAAAATCAAGGTCATCAAGGGTTAAATCATCTGCGATATCCTCATCATCTGTCGGGACCGGTATCGATGGTCGGGCTGGTGGTGGTGTATTATCTATCTGTTGTGTTTGAGGGATATCAATATTTTCAATAACTATCTGTTCAACATTTCCAAACCCGGTTTCAGCAATAAACCGAGGAAAGACGAGGAATATTGCTATAACGATTCCAATCCCAGACAAACCAGCAATCCGTACAATAATAGGATACTGAACCTTTAATGGATTAGTATCAAGCCTCATTAATTAGCCAATGTTTTTGTGGAATAATTCAGTTTTAATGCATCGGCATCACGTAGTTTTTCATGGATTTTTGATACTAATTCCATTTTTGCCTCCTCATCTGCTTTCAAGGAAACAACAACTTGGGGATCAGCCGATCGTTTATCGTACATGATCTTGGCTACGTCATCTACAGCAAATAGTCTGTCATCAATTGAGATAAGACCATCCTTTGACACCCAAATATGGGATGTATGACGCTTTGATTTAAGCTTTTCTATACGTTTCGCTTTTGGTAGGGTTACTGGTAATCCAGAATATTCTCTTAGCACAGTTGTGACCATGAAGAATATTAACAACATGAATATAATATCTGGCATGGATGCAGTAGGAATTTCAGTGGAGAGTTTAGTTTTACGTGAAAATTTCATTAGTTGGTATTTGCGATTGATATTCTTTTAGCATTGGCTTGTTTCAACTGATCAATAACACTTATGTAATCTGTATAGTCCGTTTTTGGGTGAGATTTAACTGATACGATAAGCTTATCATTTTCGCGTAATTTTCTTCCTACTATCTTATGAATTTGATCTACTGGAGTCGGTTCTTCATCCAATAAAACCTTCCCCTGTGAGTTAATAAGACAGTTAAGAATATTTTTCTTTTTGATTTCGATTTCTACGTCTCCAGCAGGAGGCAACACAATACCTAATCCCTTATCCGTATCAATTGTAGTAGTGACCAAGAAAAAGATCAATAATAAAAATGCTATATCCGCCATCGATGAGGTGGGGATTTCCCCACCCTTGAATCGCCGCGTTTTGGCCATTTATATATTAGTTTTTTGTTTCTAGTTCGTAGAGATGATCTACAATTTTAACCGATTGTTCTTCCATGTCAAGAACTAACTTGTCAATTCTAGAAACAAAAACATTCTGTAGGACTTGAATTATCATAGCAACGATTAATCCAAATGCAGTGGTTAATAAGGCTTCAGAGATACCCCCAGCTACAACTGCGGGCGAAATATCATTTGCAGCTTTAATTGAATCAAACGCACGAATCATACCTACAACTGTGCCTGTAAATCCAAGCATTGGCGCAATTGTAATCACAGCGTTCAACCATATCATGTTCTTTTCTAAAAAAGCCATCTCTAGCCCCCCAGCATTTTGAACCGCTTTTTCTACTTCTTCTATGCCACGATGCATACGAGATAAACCTGCGTGAAAAATAGCAGATACAGGACCCTGCGTGCTTTCACATAGTTTTAAAGCATCATCAACCCCGTTTTTATTTATCATAGATTGTATATCATCAAAGAATTGTTGTGTATCCATGCCAGACATGAGTAGAGAATAGAATCTTTCACCAGCGAATCCCAAACCAAACAATAAAGCACCGAGGATTGGCCACATGAAACCACCACCCTGATAAAAATAATCAACCATTATTTCCCTCCATTTAAATATTCACCCAAAAAATTAAACCACTATATTTTCTGATAAAAGGTCCGGAATTTAATGACCAGACCCTAATAAAGCATCCGCTTCATTAAAGTAATTCAATGCTTCTACAATTTGATTGTCAATGACCAATCGAATACCTACTGCCTCATCCTTTCCCCATATAGAACCTGCAATCTCACTTTTTAATCGATTGTTCAAGAATGACCTGTCCACTAAAAGAGAATCAAAATTATAACTAATCGAGTCTTTATCGAGATAGGTAAGAAAATCTGTGAAAATAGATTCAGATATCTGCCAATATTCTCGAAACAAATTAAAATCATCAAAATCTGATGAGTGATTGGTTGCATATATAGAAGCAAAATTAAAAATTGGTCGCTCCGGATGACCTACTATATTTCCGGTCTGGTGAGTTATTTTTCTTTTGTAGGGGATATATACATCTGGGGTTATTCCGCCGCCACCGAAAACAGTTCTTCCGCCTCGTGTTCTATATTTTGGGCGAAACTCTTTCAAACTATCTATTATTGTTTCACGATTTTTGGCATAGAGCTCTTTGTAGTAAACCATATCATTACCATTTTCGTAAGGTCTCTGGATGAGACGACCAGTTGGAGTGTAGTAACGCGCCATTGTCACTCGGACCGCAGAACCCCCATTAAGCGGCAACTGGCGTTGTACCAATCCTTTCCCAAAGCTTGTTTCTCCAATTGTTAGTCCACGGTCAAGGTCCTGTATCGCCCCAGACACTATTTCGCTAGCGCTCGCAGACCCCCGATTTATAAGTATAATGAGTGAAAAATCATTCCGGCCTTTAGTAGGGTCAGCGATGAATACTTGGTTTGCTTCGGCAATCTTCCCCTTGGTGTAAACAAGAGTATCTTTTGTGGTTATAAAAAGGTTAGCAACTGCTGCGGCCTGGTTTAGAAAGCCCCCACTATTCCCCCGTAGGTCTAATACTAAACGGTTGAATCCATAATTATCTAACTTTTCTAAAGCAGTCCTGACCTCCTTCTCAGTTGTAGCAGAAAAGCGTCTTAAAAAAATATATCCGGTTTTATCATCGATCATTGTTGCTGCTCCAACACTGTGTATTGGTATATTATCCCGAATAATGGTAACATCAAATGGATCGATTAATCCGATACGCTGAATGGTTACATCCACAGCAGAACCCTTACGCCCCCTCAATTTTTTCATTACATCAGCTTTGGTGATTTTATAAGCGTCATTGCCATTGATAGCGATGATTTTGTCACCTGGTTGCAGACCCGCATGGTCGGATGGACTATCTGGGATAGGTGAGATTACAGTTATATAGCCATGAAGAATATCAAATTCAATCCCAATCCCCTGAAATTTCCCACGAAATAATTCGTCAATACTTTCCTGTTCCTTGGCAGGAATATATGTTGAGTGGGGGTCTAGTTCTTCCATTAATCCATGAAAAGCTCCATCCATGATTTTTTCCATGTCCACGGAGTCAAAATAATATAGATTTACATAAGAGATAATTTGTTGTAGAACATTGATCTTATCCTTCAACACCCTATATACATTTTGATTATTGGAATAAAGTTCAGGAATAAATAAAAATGCAGCTAATAAAAATCCACCTGCCGCCGAGGACACAAGGGGCCATACTCGGCGAGTCTGTGATCTATTCATTGTCTTATAAAAAGAAAATTATAATAGAAAGAATTAATTATAATCCTAGATAAAGCATAGTTCGAAAAGCAACTCCTTGGAGAGAGAAGGGTTGTGAATCAGCAACCTGGGTCCGCCCGTTCAGAATCCATCGTCCTTGACGGATTGTACCCTTGTTAAAACCAACACTTATACGTAATCCAACCCTATCTAACAACTGCCATTTTATAGCAATATAAGGTTGAAAATTAAAAAATGCACCACTAACATCACTTAATACTCCGGGTATTGGTTTAACGGAAAAAGTTGACTGATCCTTATCGACATCCTCGACTTCATAGAGCCATGCTAATTCGCCATTGACAGTGTCGACAGTTCCATATGCACTTGTAAATGTACTATCCCAGACAGCAGTCCCGGTTCTCTGATCAACGCTAACGCTGATTCGGCCTAACCCTAAAAGGGCACCAGCTGCTATCTCAAGATCTTGGAATACAGGCATTACATGCTCAACTGTAGCCGCACCTAGGGATATAGTTATTTTCCCTTCAATAGAAGGAACGAATAAAGGGTTAGTATTCAATACCGTATCAGATGCAGCATTAGCACCAGTCTTATCATAAATGTAAACATCTGGGACTGTAGAAATCTTTGATGATCCCACGCCAGCATAACCCCCTATCCGCCATTTCCCTGTCATGTGGGCAAATCCTTCACCCCCATGCAGTACAAATGGGTTGTCGAAACCCCTGGTATCCAATCCGAGTCCTTCCAGATTCGTTTTGGCCGGGATGGAATCCATAGAAATATACATTGGGCTATAACCAATACCTCCTCCAAAGAAGTCTTCTACAGGATACAGGTCAAACTGGGCGCGTAAAGCTGATATGCAAATAAATAACAATAAAAATATTTTCTTCACGATTTTAGGGCTCTCCACATGTGAGATATTTTCTAATTTATGTAGCACCGGCGAATTTCAAAAGGAAATATACCCCATAATTTAGACATTCACCGCAAAAGTTGCTGTAAGGGCTTTTTCTTGGAAAAGAACCTCCGTTAACCTATATTTTTTTGTAAAGTAAACGAGGTAAGGGAGTCTATTTCGATAATCTCCTTCGAATAAATGCGCCCTTTTGGGGTAAAACGCATGATGTTTCGTAAATCTATTATGATAATTAGCAGTCCATTTAAATATTTTTTGGCTACGATCATGTGGTTGACGAATCCAGTTTTGGGTGGTCAATC
>DCMX01000215.1 GCA_002321855.1 Fidelibacterota bacterium UBA1611
AAGCACATTCTTAAATCGTCTCATTCGTTTTCAAATTAGTTGGAATGCTATAGCAGATCTGCCTGGAGACAAACTTTCTTGGCCTACACTGCGAATATTTTTGATCGTTCTATTAGCTCATTGTGAATATGATATATTGATACTGGATGAACCAACATTTGGTCTTGGCTGGGGACAACGGAAAAGATTACGAAAATTCTTAGGGGAATATTTGACACAGAATCATTTAATTGTAGTTTCACATGATCGGGACTTTCTTTTTTCGATGTGTGACCAAATAATTGATATAGATTCATCTAAAGTAATTCAGAATTCATTGGTGAAATTTGAATAAGCCGGTTTCCAAAAAGAAAAAGATCATTGATGATCCACAAAGGGTATTGACCCTGGCAAATTTGATCAGCATGTTAAGAGCGTCGTCAGCTATCCCGATCATTTATACTCTCAATTACCCAGAATGGCACTGGCTTACTGCAATTATTATTCTTGTTGCAGCACTGTCAGACTCTTTGGACGGTTACTTTGCGCGACGGGCCAAAGAAGTGACACATTTGGGGATGTGGCTCGATCCAATTGCAGATTTTGTCGTGATCACTGCTATAGTCCTTTATCTGGTGATCTTGAAAATGTTTCCACTTTGGTTTTTTTTATTTTATATCATACGTCATATAATGGTGGCGGCTCCAGCAATTTATTTTGTAAACCATGGCATGTATATCCTGTCTGCTAACTGGTGGGGGAAATGGGCTACCGGGATCACTGCATTAACTGTTTTCCTTCATATTTTCCAGTTTGATGCTGTATGGTGGCTTAAGCCTGCATCCTTATATTCTGCAACAGTTCTGGCGATAGTTAGCTGGGTGATCTATTATCGTGACTATTACTATGTAATAATAAATTATCGTGCTAAGCAAACTGTTTGAAGCATTAGGCCATACGCGCTCATCTCTTGCGAGTGCAATCAATATAATAAAGGGGAGATCGGTGTCAGCGGAATCGATGGAATCGCTTGAAGCACAATTACTGGCTGCCGATATAGGTATAGATACCGTTGATGAGATCTTAGATGTCATCAAGCAATATTCTAAGAATGATATTGAGTCAAGGATCCGGGAATATATGATATCCATAATGCCTGAATGCAATTATCCAAAAAAGGTTCAAAAACCAACAGTTATAATGATGGTTGGAGTGAACGGTACGGGTAAGACCACTACTACTGCAAAATTAGCTTCTTATTACAAGCAACTTGACCAGAATGTTATGATAGTGGCAGCAGATACCTATCGTGCAGCAGGGGTTGAGCAGTTGAGAGTATGGTCTGAACGAGTAGGAACCAGGCTTATCTGTAATGAGAGCACAATGGAACCCTCTGCAGTACTTTTTGATGGATTACATGCAGCAAGGTCATCAGATACAGACGTTATTATAGTGGACACGGCTGGTAGACTGCATACATATAACAATCTAATGCTAGAGTTGGAGAAAATGGAACGAGTTGTTAGAAACCATTTTCCTGACTTTTTTGTCTCTAACCTGATTACTATGGATGCATCCTTGGGGCAGAATTCTCTGTTGCAGGCCAAGCAATTTGGCACTTTTATTAGTCTGGATGGTGCTATATTAACAAAACTGGATGGAACGGCAAAAGGTGGGATAATCTTTCCATTGTATAAAGAGCTTAAGATTCCGGTACTATTTATTGGTGTTGGAGAAGACATAATTGATCTGGAGCCATTCGATCCGAATGAATATCTGGACGGTTTGTTGGGCAGCCATGATAAAAGCCAAGCATAAAGAAAAATGATTGACCTAATATCAATTTGAAATGAAACAAAAGATATTAAACCTGATCAGCCTGGGATGTGCTAAGAACCTTGTCGACTCTGAGATATTGCTGGGTGGTCTAAAACGGTCAGATATCAGGATTACCGATGATCCGGAGAGTGCTGACACTATACTTGTGAACACTTGTGGTTTCTTGGATATTGCTCGTGAAGAATCGATCGACACTATAATTCAGGCTGCAGAACTAAAAAAGAAGGGGAGACTAAAAGAGTTAGTGGTCATGGGGTGTCTCTCAGAACGTTATCCGAATGAGCTGGTGAAAGAGATTCCTGAGATCGACCGTATCTTTGGCAGTAATGATCATATGAAGATCGTATCTTTTTTAACGGGTAAAGATTATTCCAAGGATGACCCCCTCTTTTTTCGATCTCTGATGACCCCTGACCATTATGCTTACTTAAAGATTGCTGAAGGATGCGACAACGGGTGCTCTTTTTGCAGTATTCCCCTGATGCGGGGTCAGCAAAAAAGCAGGAATATCCCTGATATCTTAGAGGAAGCACGGCGCCTTGCGGGCAGCGGGGTCAAAGAACTATTGGTCATAGCCCAGGATACCACATCCTATGGTTGGGATTTAGATGGAAAGGTTTACCTAAGCGATCTCTTAAGGGAACTTAACACGATCGATAGTATTGAATGGATCCGTGTTCACTATGCCCATCCGGCCCACCTTTCCCAGCGTATCATTGAAGCTATGTCAAATTCTGATAAGGTATGTAATTATTTAGATATGCCCATCCAACACGCATCTGACCCAATACTGCGGTCTATGAACCGTGGACTTAATCGAGATGGTATTCGAGACAGGATAGATCGGTTACGCTCCGCAAACCCAGGTATACGTTTGCGAACCACTCTCATCGTTGGTTACCCAGGGGAGACGGAAAAGGATTTTGAACAGCTTCAAAGTTTTGTAGAGGAGACTCGGTTTGACCGGCTTGGGATCTTTACCTATTCTGAAGAAGAAGGAACAACTGGTGCGCTTTTAGATGATGACATACCACGTAATGTAAAGGATGATCGGAAGAATACACTTTTGGAGATTCAGCATGACATCAGCCTTGAGAAGAATGAAGCCTTCATTGGCCAGACCCTAAAGATTCTGATTGATAAGAGTGGGGAAGACGTATGCGTTGGGCGAACGGAGTATGATTCGCCTGAGATCGACAATATTGTGCATATCCAGAATAGTGCAGAACCGGGGACATTTGTAAAAGTGGATATCAAGCGTGCTAATGAGTATGAGCTCATTGGAGATCTTGCATGATGTTCATGATCTTATCTTTCGAATAAACGTATGCTGAGCTCAAAGGAAAGATCCCGGCTCAAGAAAATTTCTGAACTACTCTACACCGCCAGCAGCCGACTCAGGATCCTTCGGACCATCAGCTGGTCGGGGAGAGTTAGGTATATGTTCTTCAGGAACAAGGGAGAGAAAATTCCCGAAGTGGAGTATGTTCCGTATGATCCTACCGCAGTGACCGAGGATTTGAGCCAGGCCCGACGTTTGTTGCAGGACTCTGCCTATGATGAATGGCTCCTCAAGAAAGCAAAAGAGATCGAACTTAGCGCGAACCTATTAGCAAATTGCGGGACCAGAGAATTCTTTAATATCTCATCACAGATCTACGGGCTACCCAATAGCAAGCTTCATGATGGATCCACAACGCCACTGGATCTGGCACGTAAGTTTGAGGCTATTATCGATTCGTTCCAGAAAGATCCGGTAAAGAATGTTCAAATAGAACGTATCTCTGCGGATGAAATGTGCGCTCGCATAGCTCGATCCGCAAAGAACACTTTTGGGGATCTTGCTCCCGAAGTAATCGTGGTGGATGAACTATCAGCTAAGGCAACCGCGACATCCCGTAAGATAAAGATACGGAAAAAAGGACGTTTCTATGGTAAGGATGTCCAACAGCTTATTAATCATGAAGCATTGGTGCATGTAGCGACCACTATTAATGGCAGGGCCCAGGAAAGTATGAGAATATTAGGTGCTAACTATGGTGCCGTAACCAAGACCCAGGAAGGTCTTGCCGTGTTCTCGGAGTTCATTACCGGGTCCATAGATATAGAACGTATGCGACGCTTAGTGGACCGTGTTCTGGCGATCAGGATGGCCATTGATGGAGCTGATTTCATTGAAGTGTATCGATTTTTCATGGCAAGAGCGGATTCAAAGAATCAGGCCTTTGAAAATGCCAGGCGTGTCTTCCGGGGCGGTGTATTGACCGGTGGTGCGCCTTTTACAAAAGACATTGTATACCTTGATGGACTGATACGCGTACATAACTTTTTTCGTTCAGCGGTATCGCGGAGCAGGGAAGATGTTCTCCGGCTTGTTTTTGCTGGAAAGATGGAACTGGATGATATCCCCATTATTGCTAAGATGGCAAAGGACGGTCTTGTGAAGACACCTGAATTCATACCTCCCTGGGCAAGTGATCTTAATTTCCTGATATGTTATTTTGCATTCTCGGTCTTCATTGATGACATAGATTATAAGAAGGTTGGAGAATACTATGACGAATTGCTGGATAAGTATCTTTAGATTAAATTT
>DCMX01000094.1 GCA_002321855.1 Fidelibacterota bacterium UBA1611
ATAGGATCCTATATAGGTTCAATGGAGAGAACCCTTATACAGGTGTGGTGGTAGATCTATGGGACAATGGAAATAAGAGATTCGAAGGTACATATATGAATGGAAAAGAAGATGGGAAATACACAGAATGGTATAAAAATGGGCAGAAAGAAAAGGAAACTACCTGGTCAAATGGGGTTCTGAACGGAGAGTGGACAGAGTGGTTTGAGAATGGTCAAAGGATGTTTGAAGGTAGCTACCTGAATGGTGTAATTGATGGATCATTGACAGAGTGGTATTCGAACGGTCAGAAGAAGGAAGAAGGTACAACAAGCGCTTTAGGATCAGCTGGTATGATAAAAGATGGCACATGGATAAAATGGTATTTGAATGGGCAGGAACAGGAAAAAGGACGTTTCATCGAGGGTGATAAGGATGGGCCGTGGGCATACTGGTATTCGAACGGTCAAAAAAAAGCGCAAGGAGCCTACAAGGATGGGTATGAGCATGGACCCTGGATAAAATGGTATGATGATGAGCATAAGATGTCTGAAGGAAACTACCGGAGTGGAAATCGTGATGGAAAATGGGTACACTGGTATGAATGGGAATGGAAGCGAACAGCGGTGCATAATGATAGTTTAAGGGGCGGACCTATCATTTCTTGGTACAAGGATGGTGAGACCCAAAGAGTGGAGTTCTGGAAAAATGGAGAAAAGCATGGTACCTGGACATGGTGGAATAATAATGGTCAGATAGATAGTACCGGTGCCTATACGAATGGGCTGAGAAATGGTAAGTGGACCTTTTGGGATATGGCTCTGAAACAACAATCAGAAGTGAGCTGGAGAAAGGGAGAACAGATCGGGGATGTGCACATATGGGATGAAAATGGTAGGCGAGTGGAACTGCAAGAAATGAGATCTGACACAACTGAAATAGTATCGAACCCAGAGATGGTTCCTATTGTAATAGAGATCGAGGAACAGAACTTGGTGTGGAAAAACGTTTTAAAAGCTATTGATGAAGAAATTAAAATGTCTACTGATGGAAAATGGGTAGAACGATATGCTAATGGTGAGAAGAAATTAGATATAAGATACAAAAAGGGGAAAAAGAATGGTAAATGGACCTACTGGTATGTAAATGGAAATAAAAGATTAGAGGGTGGTTATAAGAAAGGAGTAAAACATGGAAAATGGATATATTACTTTGAGAATGGAAGTAAGAATCTATCGGAATCTTATAAGAATGGTAAAAAAAATGGTAAACGAACAGTGTGGTACGTGAATGGAGGTAAAGAGAAAGAGGCCAGTTGGGAGAATGATGAATTGGATGGTTCGTGGAAAGAATGGTATATGAACGGACAAATAAGGGTCAAAGGTTCATACACAAAAGGCAGGGAACATGGTGAATGGATCTATTGGTATCAGAACGGTGAAAAAATGATAGAGGCTGAGATCGATGGATAGGGGAATTTTGGGAAAGATGATTTTATTTCTGAAAGAAGGAAATAACTGTTTAAACATTTAACTTTTGTGCGCTAAGAGTGATACTTGACGCAGTAGAATGGAATTCTGGAATGAGTGATAAAACATTAAAACATGCGATTGGAGTTAACAATGAGTGAACGAAAAACCATAGGCTATGTGGATATTTATGAAGGCAAACGTTATGTGCTGATCACTACCACTATCAGTGCTGGATTAGAACTGGTTGATATGGTCGATGATTACATGAAACAGGGTTTTACGGTTTCATCAACAAGCAGCGGGGGAAACAATATTCAGGTCCATATGGTTAAGACCGGAAATTTTGAGGGGCAATTATAATAAACAGTAGGATAATAATTATTAGGTTAATTATTATACAATAATTCCGGACCTTGCAATAGGATACTGGATATTATTTTACTGGGATGGTTCATCAACTGCAGATCAGTATATGCTATAAAACTCTCAAGGTCTTTTATTAATAAACCCTGGATATAGTGATAGGAAGTTTGTATTAAATTCAGCTTGGGATGAAAAAAATAACCCACCTAACATTAGTTACTTTTGTACTGGTTTTACCTGTCTTGATAGCTCAGGATGAAATAAAAATGGAAGATCTCTTTGTAAGAGATAGCCTTTATTTTATTGCTGGACAGGATAGTGTCTTCAGCGGAAAAGTAACTGATACCTGGGAAAATGGTACAAAAAAGATGGAAGGTTCCTACCAGGATGGGCGGAAAGACGGCAAGAGGAACACATGGTATAAGAATGGTCAGGATCAGGAAGAGAGTGACTGGCAATTAGGTATCCAGAATGGTGAGCATAAACAATGGTATGAGAATGGTCACCAGAAGTTCGAAAGGATGTACAAGGAAGGCGTACATGATGGAAAATGGTCGGAGTGGTATGAGAATGGGCAGCTAATGGTGGAAGGATCATTCATAGATGGTCTCCCGCATGAAAAATGGACCTACTGGTATCCGAATGGCCAGGTCATGGAAGAGGGCACACCAAAGGGGAATGATAGCTCTGGTTCTAATGTGATGGAAAATGGACTCTGGACCTACTGGCATCCTAATGGTCAGAAGAAAGAAGAGGGAAACTATATTGACGGCATAAAAGACGGACAATGGTTTTCCTGGTATGAGAATGGCCAGCTGAAACTAAAAGAAGCTTTTAAAGATGGTAATAAAAATGGTAATTGGATCTCATGGTATGATAATGGTCAGATAAGGACACAGGGTGACTATAAGGATGATGAACGAAATGGAAAATGGACCGAGTGGCATGAATGGGGCTGGAGATCAGACCTAACTGGTGATGGTAGTGAAGATAACGACCGTTATATTGCTTGGTTCGAGGATGAACAAAAGAGATTCCAGGGGCACTGGGAAGAAGGTAAAAAAGAAGATCTCTGGATGTGGTGGAACAAAGATGGTATCCTAGATAGCTCAGGGATCTATAAAGATGGTATCAAAAATGGTAAATGGACATACTGGAATGACACGGACCAGAAACAGCTGGAAGGAACCTATAAGGATGGGAAATTATTAGGGGCAATGACCGCTTGGGATGAATCAAAAAAAATGAATCTACAAGATAGGTCCAAGAATGAGGACAGTGAGTGGACAGAATGGTATGCTAATGGTGAAAAGCGTATGGAGGTCATTTACAAAGCAGGCCGGAAAAAAGAAACTAAGGGTAAAGGAAATGGTGAATGGACCCTATGGTATGAGAATGGTGAAAAGAAATTGGTCCAGGCCTATATCAATGGTCAGCCAGATGGGAAATGGACAGTGTGGTTTGAGAATGGTGAAAAAAAGGAAGAGATCAATTGGGAGGATGGACAATTAAATGGGAAGTGGACGGAATGGTACGAGAGTGGACAGGAAAAATTAAAAGGCAAATATAAAGAAGGGCAGAAAGATAAAAAATGGACAGAATGGTATTTCACTGGGGAAAAAAGATCTTTAGAATCTTACAAACGGGATAGACCTCACGGCGATTGGACGAAATGGTATGCCAATGGGGAGAAAAAAGAGAATTGTAGCTGGAAGAATGGAAGTTTACGGGGTAAATGGACAGAATGGTATGCCAGTGGTCAAAAAAGAATTGAAGGAAAGATAAAAGATGGTGAGGCAAAGGGTGATTGGACAGAATGGTTCGCAGATGGACAAAAGAGTGTTAAGGGCACACGCAAGAAAGGTCCAGTAAAAGAAAGATGGACACTATGGCATGAACGTGTCCAGCGTGAACTCTCTGAAGCAGAAGAATAGATATTGAAAGTGTTAATGGTATGGTCAATGTGGACCACATATGTCCTGTGAAACATTTTCACTATGATTCATTTGATCTATAACATTCCGGCTATAGGCTCATTATCAGGCTCACCTAATATATTATAAAGACAACCTGGTCAGGTCATGTATTATTTCAGATCTTCATTGATGAGAACGGGTATTAGTGGCAGATGTTTTTTCCATTGATGAATATAAGGTCAGTACTAATGGTTCTATCTCTTGGTATCTCATCCTTTATTGGTAAAACGATGTACGATGCAGGAGAATTCAAGAATATCCATTCACATTTTGATGGTCGGTGTACATCTGTCTATGGTCTTAATGGACCGGAAGACATAACCATTTTAGATAATGGAATTGCTTTGATCTCTGCGGATGACCGGTGGAAGACCCTGGAAGGTATCCCAGTGCAGGGCAAGATCTTCTCATATGATCTGAACGATCCGCTACCCCAATTGGTAAATATGACCCAGGATATAGAATTTGAATTTCATCCTCATGGCATCTCCACCTATCAGAACAAGGATGGAGAAATCCGATTATTTGCTGTTAATCATACAAGTAATGGGAATACTATTGAAGCATTTGTATTTCAAGATGATAGACTTATGCATTTAGAGACCATTAGTGACCCATTATTGATAAGTCCCAATGATCTTGTTATGTTGGATAGAGATCGGTTTTATGTTACCAATGACCATGGTACAAGAACCAGTTTCGGTAAAATGTCGGAAGAGTATCTACAGCTTTCCTTGGCTAACATATTATTCTATGATGGTGAGAATTTTCATATTGCCATGGAGGGATTATCCTATCCCAATGGAATAAATAAGAGCCTGAATGGGGATACTATTTACGTATCTGAATCGATTGGGAAAACAATTTCTATTTGTTCCAGGGATTCTGAGAATAATACACTGATCCTGGAAAAAGAAATATACTTAGATAGCGGATTGGACAATATTGAATTAGATAAGAAAGGAAACCTTTGGATCGGTTCACACCCCAAAGCGCTTGCATTTTTACGCCATGCAAAAGATCCGGAAGAGCTATCACCATCGCAGGTGATCCGTTTATCGATAAAAGGTAATGGAGACCATATTTCCAAAGAAGTATATATGAATATGGGTGATGAATTGTCTGGGTCGAGTGTTGCCTCTGTTTATAACAATATGTTATTGATAGGTGCTGTATTCGAAGACCACTTTCTCCTGTGCCATCTTGGAGAATAGCTGAATATTCCCATCATCATAGGTCATCATCCCAATCATTAGGCTGGTCAGCGGTACCCTTTTTGACCTTAAAGCTACGGATATCCTTTTCTGGAGAGCCCAGGATCTCATCATCAGTATAAACCTTGAATAGAACCCAACCGATCACCCATAGTATCAGTAGTACGACACCCCAGATCATTCCAAAAACTATCATGGGTTCCGTATAATCTTTATCTTCCATCCTTTTACTGAATATCCTCGAATCCATGAACAGGGAAGGGTCCTTATTGGAATATATGATCGGGAACGTAATGCCGATCATTGAGCTATCAGGTAAAAAGGAAAGGTCACTCCGTTCTAAATATCCTGTCCTGACCTGTCCTATCGATTCCTGGTCAACGGTGAGATTCCCATTGGGGATGGTGACAGAAAAGAATACGGCATTCTGGCGGGTCTCACCTTTATTGTATTTGACACGAAGGATATTTCCATCAGGGAATTGAAATTTGTAAGGGTCCACACCCAATATCTCAGCTTCATATTCCGTATGATCTCTGGCAATTCTTTTAGCCTTCCGGACATCTTCCATTCCTAAATAATAGGTCATGGTCTGGCAGGATGACCACGCAAGCAGGAACAATACGATCTGTCCCTTGAATGTTTTGAAGAAGGGTTTTATTGTATCGATCTTGTCCATCTTATTTAAATTGAACCAGGATCATGAACAAACCTAATGCAGAGAGTCCTATGCCGCCGAAGACCATAAAGCCGGATTTGTATGCAGACCTGTGTAGGATCTCTTTCTCACTTTTGTCAGATATATAGAACATGCGTTGACCCTTAGCATAGCCGATCATGATCTTCTCATGCCCGATATGTTTTTTACTTCTACCGCTGTTCGGACTGGGCTGTGCCGTACCCATGACATAAAGATCCTCTCCTGGTTCGATGAATGTTTCTTGAAATTCCATTGCTCGGTTCCCAATGGCGCTTTTCCATTCAATGTTGTGTTTTTCACAATAGGTTTGCAAACGGTCTGTCATTGCACCAGACTCATGCAATTCGATCGAGATATCTCTTTTAAGATTGGTCAGATCTGCTCCCCGAGCATCGATCAGTACCTTCCCTGTATCATCCTCCAAGTTGAAAAGTACTCCCTTTTCCCGCTGACGGTGTATCTTCAGGTGTCGTCTCTTGCCGGTACCCCGCCATTCTCCCACCGATAAACGACAGTATACACATTCTTTCCCGCTGAAGGGTGCGATCATGGTCTCTTCATGAGCTTTGATATGCCCATAGAGTTCTACAAGCCCCATAGCCATTGAACGGACCTTGGATGTGGGCATGTTTGCGATCAGCCGATCGCGCCGCATTTTTTGGAGTCCCTGATAGAACATCGCCAGACCACCAATAAATAGAAATATGGCAAATCCAATTCCATCACCAGAATCAGCGTAGATGATCTTTCCTGGACCCATAGGGTTTTTCAAGCTGGTAATTGCATGGAAAATTATTATGAGAAAAATTATTGGCTGAAATGAGAATTTCAAGCTTGATCTCTACAGATGCATGGAGTATGGAGCCATCTTTTGATATAAATTCCCCGGCTGAATTTCGGAGTATTTCATTGCAGATTGAACTAAAAAGTATTAATGAATTCACCTGGGAAATGAAACTGGATATTTCCTGGGAAACACTGAGACCAGATTTCAATGATAGTATGAAACGGTTCAGTAAGAAGGTGAAGCTTCCCGGTTTCAGGCCTGGTAAGATCCCTAAAGATCGTTTGATGCAACAGTTCCAGCCAAATATTGAAGCCCAGTTCATGGATGACAATATCCAGAAATATTATTTTAACGCGCTTCAGGAAAAAGGACTCGTACCTATTAATCAGGCTGAGATCAGCGATGTTCATTTCCATTTCGGTGAACATTTTTCTTTTACATCCAAGTTTGAAGTTGAACCGGAGATAGTGTTGCCCAAACTGAAAAAAAGATCACTGGATGTTCAGAGAACAAAATTCATTCCTGATCAACAGGACATGGATGATGCCATTGGCCAGCTTAGAAAGGCTCACGCTCGGATCGAAACTATCGAAGATGGTGCCCAGGAAAAGGATTTTATTCTATGTGATCTACAAAAATTGGATGATTCCGGGTTAGCGATCATTGGTAAGAAATTCGAGAAACAGTTGCTCAAGGTTGGTAATGGTTCTTTTACCAATGACCAGAAAGAAAAACTGGTTGGGCTAAAGCGTGGTGATATGGTCCGGATCGATCTACCGGATGAAAGGGATGAAACATCAAAAAGCCCGTACGAACTGAAAGTGATCAATGTGGAGCGAGAAATACTTCCGGAGGTGAATACAGATTTTGCAAAAATGGTAGATCCTGATCTGAATTCGTTGGATGCATTAAAAGAAAAGGTACAAAATAAAATAAATGAAAATTTTTCCAGCCGGTCACAACAATCCTTTGAACGAGATATGACCGATGCCATGATCGCCAAAGTGAGCCCAGTAGCACCCTATAGCATGGTGGACAATTATCTTACGAACCTGTACGAAGATGTTAAAAAACAGAATAATGGTGAAGACCTTGATGAAGAAAAAGTGAGGGAAACGTATCGTCCGGCAGCTGAGCGAAACCTTAAATGGTACCTGATTCGAAAAAGGCTTATCGAAGATATAAGATTGAAAGTGGAAAGAAAAGAGATCGATCGTGAGATAGAGAACCTGGTGAAACGAACACCAGCATCTGAAAAGGAAATACGTAAATTTTACCGAAAACCCAGTAACCGGAAACGTCTGGAAGATGACATGATGGAAAAGAAAATCTTGGAATACCTGGAACAATTTGCTAATGTCAAACAGGTGGAGGTCCATACAAAGGACATCCGCGGAGAAACGCATGAACATTGATCAAAAGATCATAGACCAGCTGGTTCCGATCGTTGTGGAACAGACCGGACGTACGGAGCGAGCGTTTGATATCTATTCGCGGCTTCTGAAGGAGCGTATTGTATTCTTGGGTACACCTATCGAAGATAGTATCGCGTCCCTTGTCATAGCCCAGTTGCTATTTTTAGAAGCGGAAGATCCAGATAAGGATATCTATCTCTATATCAATTCTCCGGGTGGTGTAATTACATCTGGGTTTGGGATATATGATACCATGGAATATATCAAGCCTGATGTGGCGACGATCTGTATGGGACAGGCAGCAAGTATGGGTGCATTCCTCCTGGCAGGTGGTGCAAAAGGAAAGCGTACAGCATTGCCTAACAGCCGTATCATGCTTCACCAACCAATGGGTGGTGTAGAAGGTCAGGCCACGGATATTAAGATCCAGGCTGACGAGATCATCCGTATGAAGGTTCAGCTAAATAAGATCTTATCTAAGAATACCGGCCAGACTCTGAAAAAGATCGAATCAGATACTGATCGCAATAATTTCATGAGCTCTAACCAGGCCAGATCCTATGGTATTATTGATTCTATTTTAACGGTCAGAAAATGAGTAGCAAGCTGGGCAAGCACAAAAAGTTAGAGATAAATCTCGAGCAAAACGTAGAACGCCCGGACATTGGTTTTAAGGTCACCCTTCAGAAACCCGCGAAGATCAAAGCCTATCTGGATGCCTACGTTATTGGACAGGAACGGGCAAAAAAGGCGATTGCAGTGGCAGTGTACAATCATTATAAAAGGATCATCCATCAGTCCTACTATTCTGAAGTTGAGCTTGATAAGAGTAATATCCTACTCATTGGTCCTACCGGGACCGGCAAAACGCTCATAGCGCAAACAATGGCCCGTTTTCTATCGGTGCCGTTTGCTATTGCAGATGCTACCACATTTACCGAGGCCGGATACGTGGGCGAAGATGTAGAAAATATTCTGGTGAGACTGTTGCAGGTAGCTAATTATAATATCAATGCAGCTGAAAAGGGGATCATCTATATTGATGAGATCGATAAGATCGGACGTAAAGCTGCAAGTGCTTCTATTACTCGTGATGTGAGCGGTGAAGGGGTACAGCAGGCCCTACTAAAGATACTTGAAGGAACCATCAGTAATGTTCCACCCAAGGGAGGTCGAAAGCATCCTGAGCAAAATCTTATTTCTGTCAACACATCAAATATTCTGTTCATCTGTGGGGGTTCATTCTCTGGACTTGAAGATATTATAATCCACCGAACCGGTAAAGGTGACCTAGGATTTGGATTAAAAAGATCATTAGCTAAAGATGATTTTACATCAAACCTATCCTATGTTCGCAGGGAAGACCTTATTAAGTACGGTATGATACCGGAACTGATCGGTCGTTTACCGGTGGTGACCACTCTGGATGATCTATCTGTAGATGATCTCCTGAACGTATTGGTCAAGCCAAAGAATGCTATAATTGAGCAATACAAGAAACTGTTCATGATTGAAGGGTGTGAATTGGAATTCCGTGATTCAGCACTAAGGACTATTGTTGAGATCGCCCGCGAGCGAAAGGCTGGTGCCAGATCCCTGCGCTCTGTACTTGAAGAAAGTTTACTGGATATTATGTATAAACTTCCGGAAATGGATGCAATAGAAAAAGTGATCATTACAAAGGATGTGATCCTTAAAGGTAAAGATCCTTTGTTTCGGAACAGCACAAAACGAAAGTCGGCATAGATTCATAATATTTTGCCAAGTCCTATCAGAACTTTATCACTTGACCAAAGATATCTTTCTGAACTGATGGGTGTCCCTGGCCTGGAAATCAATAAAGTAGATACCGCTCCCCAATCCGGATCCGTCCCAGGTCAATTGATAATGGCCTGGATCATAGATCTGGTCAGTCAG
>DCMX01000097.1 GCA_002321855.1 Fidelibacterota bacterium UBA1611
ATTTAGTTGATGCATCAACTAAATATGGTGTAATTTAAATACTATGGAGGAAAATAAATCACTAAATATACATATGGAAATGGGCATGCTTTTATCCATGGTTTATCGTTCCATGACACGGCGTTTTGTCCATAAGGCTCATGAATCTGGATTGGATATTTCTCTTGATCAGTGGATAGTCCTGGGCCCTGTATGGCAGTTAAAAAATCCCTCTCATAAAGATTTGTCTGAATTTTGCATGAAAGATAAAACCAGTATTACCCGAATAGTGGATATGCTAGAAAAGAAAAATCTAGTTGTACGGGTGAATGATCAACTGGATCAACGTATGAAGAGAGTCGTCTTAACCAATGAAGGGAAACAGCTGTTTAATCATGTGGTACCTATTATGGAAAAAACCCGGGAAGAAGTGAGACAGGGGATATCCGATAGTGAAATCGATACATTTAAACGGGTATTGATCCAGATAAATAAAAACATGAATCCTGAAAATGGTTGATACGGCAACTAAAATACCTAATTTTTTATACTTTCATATTTTAGGAGTTGTGGCTATAGGACTTCTTTTTCCCATAGAGGAAATGAGCCTTGATTCGGCAATAGAATATGCACTGGAACATAGCACCGCTATGAAACTAGCTTTGGAGGATAAAAAAATAGCTTATTCACAGTCAGTAGAGGCTCGTTCTGCAGCCTTGCCTATGTTATCCGGTATAGTATCCGGATCAAGAAATTTTATGATTGCAGAGCAGGTAGTCAAATTTGGCGATCAACCTCCTGTGTCAATCAAATTCGGGATGGATAATCAGGCGGTTTACGGATTGTCGGCGACCCAGACCATTTTTGAAGGTCGGGTATTTTCTGCGATTCGAGCATCTAAGATTTATGATAAAATCATCGAGTCATCATATGAAGTCAGCACGCTGTCCGTAGAAGAACAGACAAAAACAGCATATTACAATACACTGGTGGCCATAAAGGTGGTGGATGTGATGAATGCTTCTCTAGATAGAGCAAAATCCAATTTAGAAAAAACATTACTTATCTATTCAATGGGAAAAACATCTGAACTGGACAAAATACGCTCAGAAACAAATGTAGCTCAACTTGAATCAGACCTTGTTAGCGCAGAAAAAAACAGTGAGATTGCAGTGGAGTTCTTTAAAAAAACCATCGGTTTTCCTGTATCTGAAAAACTTTTTCTTACTGGAACTCTTCATGATGGAGCAAGTATGGAATATGAATATGATACACTGGAGAATCTGATGCTGGCAAATCAGCCTGCCATTACTCAAGCCAGTCAAACAACTCGGTTGATGAAAGAAAATATATCAGCGGTTCGTTCGGAATTCATGCCCAGCTTATTTCTTTCGGGATCTTACCAATCTATAAAAACATATAATGACGGCAAATTTGCAGATGAAGATTTTAGGAACAGCCAGTCGGTGAGCCTAAATTTAAATATACCCATTTTTAAGGGATTCGGCTCTAGTGCCAGACTACAAAAAGCAAAAGCAGATCACCTTAAATCTCAATATCGTCAGCATGATCTACTGGAGAATATGCAGTTAGAATTAAAAAGGATCATGCTCAGTATTAAAACCTTGGATAAGAAATTGACATTAGGTGAAAAAGAACTTGAACTTGCCCTGAAGGGTCGGGAAACATCTGTGGCACTTCTGGAATCAGGCCGTATTAGTCAGCTTGATATGGAGGATGCGGAACTAACACTTCTGAAAGCTGAACTGGGCTTGCTGCAATACAAGTTGGATTATCAAACCTCTATGGCTGCACTTTACCGATTAATAGGACGAAAGGACTTGAATGATGAGAACAAAAATTAAGTTACTTATTATATTGGAGACCCTCTTTTTGATATCTTCCTGTAATCAGAAAAGTGAAGAGGCAGATATGCAGGAAGAAAAATTGCGAATCCCAGTTATGGTTGATGTCATAAATGCTCAGGAATATGAAATAATTGTTACAGGTATAGGTAAGATCGATTCTAGACAGCGTGCAACCATAATCTTTGAATCCCAAGGCCAACTGGAAAAAATACACAAAAATGTAGGAGATGAAATATCCAAGGAAGATGTGATTGCTGAAATCAATTCGACTATCTACAAAAGTGCATTCCAGTTGGCAGAGGCATCCTTCAAGCAAACAGAATCTGACTTGGAAGATGCCCGTATCCTTCTGAAAAAAAATGCCATATCAAATGATGAATTTAATCAGCTGCATTTGTCATTTATTTCTACAAAATCAATTTATACTCAGGCAAGGGAAAGGTATGACAAATGTTCTCTTACAGCACCCTTTGATGGTACTATTGTAGACATGAATCTGAATCCGGGTGAATATATTGCACCCAGTCAGACAGTACTCCCTCCCGTTATCCTGGCAGATATGGATCATCTAATTATTGAAGTTTCTGTATCTGAAAAAGATATATCTAAAATACAGGTAGGGCAGGATGTACTTGTTCATGTAAAAGCATATAAAGATGCCCCCTTTGATGGTAAGGTATCGCTGGTGGGGCTCATGACAAGCCAGGGATCCAGTAGTTTTAAGATTGAGATAAGTCTAATGAATATCGATCGTCAGCTGAAGCTGGGCATGATTGCCAATGTATCCATCACTGTAAAACGCTTGATTGAGGCATTGGTTATTCCACGTAAATATATTCTGGAAGACAGTAATGGGAATTTCGTGTTTATTAGTGAAAATGCAAGGGCTGTAAAAAAACGTATCACTATAGAAGATTCTCGAAGAGATATTATCATGATTACAGGTGACTTGAAACCGGGAGATTCACTCATTACCCAGGGTTATCGAAAAATATCTGTTGATAGCCCCCTCAAGGTTATAAATTGAAACTGACAGAAAGGGCTATTGATCAACCCATACTGGTCCTCCTTCTGGGATTATTTATATTTATTCTGGGTATCGCCGCATATATTACTTTACCACTTGAGGCTGTCCCGGAAATTGAAGTCCCTTATGCCATGGTGGTTACCAGTTATCGAGGTGCAGCTCCTGCGGAGATAGAATCTGAAATCATCAAGCCCATCGAAGAAAAACTGATAGAGTTGAAAGATTTGGAGATTGTTCGAACATTCGCACTTCAGGGTATGGCATTCTGCTGGGTACAGTTTTTACCAGATTCAGATACAGAAAGAAGTATAGATGATCTCCGGAAAAAGATATCTGAAGCAGAAAAAGAGTTCCCGGATGAAGCAGAAGCACCCGTTGTTAGAGAACTGGATTTTTCCGAACTTCCGATCCTGATCCTAAATCTTTTTGGTGATTTCGATACTTTCGAACTCACTCGGTATGCCGAACGGTTAGAAGATGAGTTGGAAAGAATACCAGGTATTAATGATGTGAATATATTTGGTAGTATTGAGAGAGAGATTAAGGTCCTGGTGGATCCGGATAATCTGGAAGCCATTGGTATTCCGGTGACACAGATTCTTGGAATTATTCAGCAGAATAATCTGAACATGCCTGGAGGAAATATAACTTTGGACGGTCAGGATCTCCTGATCCGTACAAAGGGGAAATTTACTCATCTGGATCAGCTAGAGAATGTGATTGTTTTTAGCTCTCCCTCTGGTGGAGTTACACGTCTCCGTGATATTGCCCGGATTGTTGATCATTATGAAGATCCTCAAACCTATTCTCGGTATAATCAGCAGAATTCCATCACTCTCCTTATCAGTAAACGCTATGGTGAAAATATTCTGGATGTTACCTATAATATTGAAAAGAAAGTGGCAGAATTAATTGCTGATTATCCAACAGGGTTGCACTTTGAATATTCGGCACGGCAGGCTACTGATATTGAGCGTCAAAATTCCCAGTTGAATCAAAATGCTATGTGGGGAGGAATATTTGTTATTATCACCTTGTATTTTGGTATTGGATTTCGGAATTCCCTTATTGTTGCTTTTGCTATTCCATTTTCTATTTTCACCTCATTTCTTCTCATGCATGTTTTCGGTTTATCCCAAACCGGGATTGCTATGTTTGCCATGATAATGGTTATGGGGATTGTTGTAGATGGCGCTATCATTGTAGCTGAGTCTACCTACCGTCGAATTGAAGATGGGATGGATCGTATGAAAGCTGCTAAAGAGGCAATTGGGAAAGTGGGAGGACCAATTCTCACTGCTGTATTGACTTCCATGGCGGCATTTGCTCCACTAATGTATATGAGTGGAATTATGGGACAATTTCTCAGCGTCATACCCAAAGTTGTAATTTTTGCCCTTGTGGGTGCTGCTATTGCAGATCATATTCTAATTCCAGTACTTACTTCTCAGTTTATGACGTCATCAAAGAATACTGGGCATCTCAGTGGAAACTGGTTTGGTATGCGTTTATACAGCAAAATGATTACCTGGGCATTACATAATCGGGGTAAAACCATATCCCTGGCATTAATATCTTTTATGGCAGGCTTAATGATTGTTGGTATTTCAAGTTATTCAGATATGAAACTGATCAAAATTCAGGCATTTCCCAGAGTCCCAAAACCACGAATTATCGTAGATATTACAACACCACCTGGCAGTGATTTAGATTTTACAGATTCTATTACCCAAAAGGTGGAAAACGTTCTTTCTGATTATCCTGAAGTAGAAACCTATGTAACCACAGTAGGCGAAACAGGTGTTCAGAATATTCGCTTGAGTCAGGGTGGATCCACCGGTAGTGAAGTCTCGCAAATT
>DCMX01000134.1:0-4542 GCA_002321855.1 Fidelibacterota bacterium UBA1611
CTGAGAAATCTACAAATATTCTACCTATAATACTGGCCTCAATTTTGTTTTTATTGTGTACCTTTTCCGCCATTATGAATTCAAACTATTCTAAATTTGCCCGGTTCTTATATATTGTTCGATTCGAAGATATAATATTAGAACTTTTATATCCTTCGTATCTTGTTAAAATTCCGGAGTAGCTCAATGGTAGAGCGGGTGGCTGTTAACCACTAGGCTGGGGGTTCGAGTCCCTCCTCCGGAGCGACAAGAACAATTCTTTCTAATAACATGAACCGAACGAACATTCAATATTATTTGATGATGTATAGTATATTTATTTTAGCTTTGATCATGGGTTCCTGTACTAAGTCTTTGGTCCCGCCGGTCGCAGTCAAAAAATCTCATGAGATGCACCTTCATGGGGATACTAGGATAGATAATTATTACTGGATGCGTCTCACTGATGAACAAAAATCTGCTAAAGAACCTGATTCTCAGACAAGGAATGTATTGGATCATATTCATGCAGAACGTTCCTTTACAAAGGGTAGCTTGGCGCATACCGAAACACTGCAGAATAATCTGTTTGATGAGATCGTAGGTCGAATCAAAAAAGACGATGAGTCAGTCCCCTATAAAGATAATGGTTATTATTATTATCGACGTTTTGAAAAAGGTAAAGAATATGCGATCTATTGTCGAAAGGCTGGATCTTTAGATAACAAAGAAGAAGTGATCCTTGATGTGAATACTCTGGCTGAAGGATATGATTATTTTGCGGTCAGTGGGTTAACAGTTAGTCCTAATAATCAATGGCTGTCCTATGGGGTGGATACTCTAAGCAGACGCTTTTATACTATACAGTTCAAAGATCTTTTGACAGGAGAAGTATTGGATCAAACGATTCCCAATACAACAGGCAGTGTGGCCTGGGCAAACGATAATAGCACCGTATTTTATACATCAAAAAATGTAGTAACTCTCCTATCAGAAAAGATCTTTCGGCATAAGATAGGCACCGACCATGCCAATGATGAATTGGTGTATACGGAAGATGATAACTCATTTTACATTGGTGTATATCGGTCTAAATCTGGAGAATATATCATTGTCTGGAACAATAGTACCCTGGTAAGTGATTATCACATTCTTCGTGCGGATGATCCGGATAGTGAATTGGTGAACTTTTCACCTCGGGGAACTGAGCACGAATATTCAATTGAGCATTATAAGGATAAGTTCTATATACTTACCAATTGGAAAGCTAAGAATAACCGCCTTATGGAAGTGTCTGAGAATGTCACGGTCATGGCCAATTGGAAAGAGGTCATTCCTCATCGGTCTGATGTCCACCTATTGAGATTGGAAGTGTTCAAGGATCATTTGGTTTTGAGTGAGCGTCGCGATGGTTTAAGGAATCTGCGTATCATGAACCAGAGAACAGGGGGAGACAAATTAATAGAATTCAATGAACCTACCTACACAGCATATATCTCTATCAATGAAGAGTTCAATACGGACATACTACGTTACTCCTACACATCCATGGTCACACCATCATCAACTTTTGATTATAATATGAATACAGGTGAAAGAATACTTTTAAAACAGCGGGAAGTAGTAGGTGGTTATGATCAGGATTCTTACCATTCTGAGCGGTTATATGCTCCAGGCCGCGATGGACAACGGATCCCGATCTCTTTAGTCTACCGCAAGGAATTGAAAAAAGATACTCCTCAGAACCTGTTGCTTTATAGTTATGGTTCTTATGGTTCCACGATCGACCCCAGTTTCCGATCAAGTAGACTCAGTCTTCTTGATCGAGGATTTATGTTTGCTATAGCCCATATCCGTGGAGGACAGATCTATGGTCGAGGGTCATATGACGATGGTAAGATGCTGAATAAGAAAAATACATTTAAGGATTTTATTGATGCTGGTAAATATTTAATTGACCAGGGGTATACTAACTCTGACCAGCTTTATTGTGAAGGTGGCAGTGCTGGAGGGTTATTGATCGGTGCAGTAGTGAATATGGCTCCGGAGATCTGGAAGGGTGCTATTGCTTCTGTGCCTTTCGTAGATGTTGTTACCACCATGCTGGATGCAAGCATACCACTTACTTCCAATGAATGGGATGAATGGGGTAACCCAGAAAATGAAGAATATTATAACTATATGTTATCCTATTCACCCTATGACCAAGTGATTGACCAGGAGTATCCGAATATGTTGGTTACGACAGGGTTCTTTGATTCTCAGGTACAGTACTGGGAACCTTTAAAATATGTGGCCAAACTAAGGGAACATTGGCAAAGCGAGAATAAACTGTACCTGCACATGAATATGGATGCAGGTCATGGTGGAAAATCCGGGCGGTTCCGGCGTTATCGGGAATTAGCACTGGAGTATGCTTTTATGTTAGACTTGGCAGGTATTAAAAGTTGATTCATTCTTTATAGTTTTAAAATAAGATATTTATATACCACTTTCCCTTTCCCACTCATCACATAAGATCTTATATAATAGGAGCTCATTCTCATGTATCTCTTTATCAAGCATGATCACTTCTCGAAATAATTCCAAATAGGCATCCTTCAGATCGTCATCAATTTTGTTTTTTAGTGACCTACTGATCGATCTAATAAATTTTTTTACTTCATCGATTCCTTTGGACAATACTCCATCTAAGAATTGTGTTCTTAGCATTAACAACTCTTTATCATCATCATCGTATTTCTCTAATATGATCTTAAGATATTTTCTTTCATCTGAAGAGTATGCATAATCACAATTCGAGATAATATAAGCTATATCGAATAATACTAATTCCAGAAGATATGCTGATCTGTCATTCTTACTCATTTATTCTTTGATTCATTTGTTATATGCTGACAATTCACCGGTTGTCTGACCCCATCTATATAACCATCCTTTACCTTAACACCATATGCCATGATACGTACAAGGTGTTTATTCAAAACATTATAATTGAATTGGATCGTGGTCTCGATCCCTTCCAGCTTACTTATCAATTCATTCTGTGATATTTGAGAATACTGATTACTTTGATTAGTGGCAGCCACAAATATTAGCATACATACTGATGCTAATATTCCTCCAATAAATCCTTTTGTATAATTTTTCATGGGTTTGGTCCTTTCTATGATTCATAAATTCTTAAAGATCAAAGGTATGAAACATTAATGACATGCTTCATCGGTGTTGCTGTTCTCTATATCGATCAGCATTAACAGGTCAATGATATCCATATTTGTATCATAGTTCATATCAGCATTATCCATAAAATCTTCACCATTCATGATAGAATACATTAATACTGATACGTCTTCGGGTGTTATAAAACCATCATCATCAAGATCCCCAATACATGACGAGAAAATGGACCATACAGAGACTGCATTGGGAACCAGGGATTCGTTTCGTCCAATTGAAATATATTTATTCACTCCGCTTCCCACTATATCATACATGAATGAATTACTATTTGCCATGGTCGAGCTCCACTCTTCATTCCCAAGACTATCTATCAGTAACACATATGCCTTATTGTTCAGTACACCCGCGATAGCATATCCTCCTGTAACCGAATTTATGATCGAATAACCATAATCATTTTGGGCTGTTCCATAGTTCATGTGCCATTCATCATTACCAAGAGAATCAATTTTCAGGATAACAATGTCGTTATTTCCATAACCATCGGGAAGGTCCGAATTACCAACCAGAATATATCCATCATGGTCATCAATAGTGATCATATGAAAGGCTGGGTACCCAATATCAAAATACTGTTTTGTCCATAATGAATCTCCGAACTCATTGATCATTACTACTCTAGATGGTAATGTTAGACCTAAAATAAAACTCCCAGACAATATTTCTTCTTGGCTGGTGACCACTCCTGAAAAATCCTTTTCCCACATTTCATTCCCCAAAGAATCGATCTTTACGAATTTCCCAGTAATGTTTCCGCTCTGGTAAGAATAGCCTGTCAAAGTATACCCCCCATCAATAGCTGTCCCGATTGATGTTAGTTCGTTGGCGCTTCCCCATAAGAATGTCGACTGCCAATCTTGTTCACCAGTAGAGTCTGTTTTTATTATACAGAACCTGGACACAGAATTCTTTATGTACTTTGCTCCAATAATGAACCCTCCATCGGAAGTGTATTCTATATTAACGCTATTATAAGCGACCCCTGTGCTATCGATCCTGTGGCTCCAGATGACATTACCTGAAATATCTATCTTCAATAGCCCTAAAACCATCGATAATGAATCATCATCATCACAAAAATAGTCCGCCAGTAAAATAAAATTTTCACTGTTTAGTTTCACAATATCATAGTCCCCACTCCCTGCAAAACAGCTATCATCAATACTATAATCTCTGGTCCAAAGAGTGTCTATTTCAGCATGTATGTAAGACAGGGTTATATACAGCATGAACAGGAATGATCTTTCCATTATTGCCCAAGATCTTGCGCTAAGTATATTATACATTATGAATATCAAATTCTCGAAAAAAAATGTTCCC
>DCMX01000134.1:4932-12374 GCA_002321855.1 Fidelibacterota bacterium UBA1611
AGCACCAATTATCAATTAGGGTTATTGATCAATTTATTCAGTGCCAGTCCAGCTGGAATTAACTGATCATATTTTCCACTGTTTTCTTTTATTTCTAACATTATAGGCAGATCTCGATCTGCATTTATCATTGCAAAAAAGGAGAAAGTAACATCTTTTATTTCATTATGATGAATATCACCTAATGAGAATGATGACTTGCCAGTGTTAAAGATATTCTCACCATATAACACTGATACACTAACATTTTTTGCTGAACGTTGACCCTTATTCTTTATGATTACTTTTGCTTCAATTATTTCTGCAGGCTCTATGAGACCGTTGTTGTTTTTAAGGTCATTGATCTTAAGATCAATTATCACAAGCTCTGGATGTGAAAGAACTTTTGTTCTTATAAAGAACATCCCTGGGGGATAGAGATCATAGCCATTATATTCAGTAATATTTACTTCAAACTGTACGGTTCCCGATAATAATAGATCCTCCAGCGCAGAAATATGTGTTGTTATAGTTACAATAGAGTCTGGCTCAAGCTCCTGTACTTTTTCACAATCATCTATCTTTATACCCTTGATACTATTTTTGTGATCTATAAACACTTCTAATCCAAAAGCGCTACCGCCCCCTTTGTTGGCAATAGAAAGTGTGATAACTCCTTTTTCACCTGTTTCTAAAAAACGATCTCCGGAAGGCTCTCTAAAACTAATATCTATTGAAAGTTCAGGAGGAAATTCTTCCTTGGGATACTGGCGGTCCTGTCCATTCAAATATGCTTTGACGTCATCAATAGGCTTGGTCTCAATGAGCGAACCATTATACCATTCTCCGGATTTGACTATGACCTTATGAATTGTTATGTATCCCTGTCCGTGTCGCTTATTATCTTTGAATTCACCTATATATTTTTCCCCGTTTTTGTGATAATAAGTACCAAACCCGTGTATCTTATCCCTTTTGAATGAACCTATATATTTTTCTCCATTTGCAAAGGTAAAGGTTCCCTTTCCTCGTTTGATCCCATCTTTGAACTTGCCAACATATTTATCGCCAGTAGGATGTATCCAAGTGCCATGGCCGTTTCTCAGACCATTCTTGAATGAACCTATATATTTTTCTCCATTTGCAGGAGAATGATCTCTTTTAGAGGACTGATCATTCGATATATTTATTTGATCATAGGCCCACAGAAACACCATGATCATGAGAGCTATTCTCATAACAGTTTTTAATTTAAGAAAGGTGATCTATAATAATAATGTTCCTTTTCTGATAAAATTTCAATTGGGCGTTCATCGCCAATAGAAAACGGAACATCCTTACAATTCGATGAGATATGAGATCTTTCGTGGTGTAAGAATCATTTCTTTAATTCAGTTGCAGAACGCAGTTTCAATAGCGTGATCTCCGAGGGGATCCCGATTCGTAGTGGTGGCCCCCAATAGCCAGTTCCCCGGTTCACATAGATCCATGTCCCATCATGATCATGGAGCCCTGCGGTATACGGATTTGCCATTTTAACAGCATATACGAAAGGCCAGAATTGACCCCCATGAGTATGACCAGAAAGCTGTAGGTCCACTCCCACCTTATTGGCTGCAAAGATACTCGCAGGCTGGTGCGCTAATAATATTTTTGGGAGATCTTTAGGGGCACCGGAAAAGGCTCTCTCCGGATCACTGTGATGGTCAGGTTTGATCTGTCTGCTACGGTAGTCGGTGACCCCTCCAAGCGTGAAACTACCTCTGCCATTTGAGATAACTTCGTGACTATCAACAAGATTGGTGAACCCTAATCGATCCACTTCATCCAACCATGCATCAACCCCTGAATAATATTCATGGTTTCCGGTAGTGAAATATTTTCCTATGCGAGCAGAAAGGTCCTTGATGGGAGCTACTTCTTTGGCAAGATATTTAACAGATCCATCAACCAGATCTCCTGTCAGTGCTATTATATCTGGTTCTAAGCGATTGACCTGCTCAACCACTTGTCTTACGTATCCACCTTTTACGGTGGGCCCTATATGAAAGTCCGAGATCTGAGCAATAGTAAATCCATCCATCCCTTGATCTAAACCATGAATGGGGATATCTTTTTTAATGATAATTGGTAATTGTATAGCATTGTAGACCCCTTTAGCAGTAGCGGTACCTGTAATCGCTAAGATGCCGATCCCAGTAACTTTTTGGATGAATTCCCGTCGGCTTGGATCTATTGGTTCGTGGTGGGGATACCCTAAAAGACCGGCCACTTTTTGGCCCAGACCTATAACAGCGAACATCGTGTCCTTGGCCAGTATAGCAAAAAATGTGAGCACAAAGAAACCAAGGCTGATATAACCGGCCCATGAGAACCAATCTATCAGATCATTCTCAATACCGCGGGATCGAAAGGCAATGGGGATCATAGGAAGAACGATAGCTAAGGGAATTATTCCCCAGACAAATAATCTTAAAGGGTCGCTCAAGCCTAAAGCAGGGATAATTCTCCAGCCAACCACTCCATGAATGATAGACAATAAAAATAATGCAACAATAAAGAAAACGGTCATGGAGCTATTCTATTTACTTTTAAAAAAGATGATGTAGAGTTCAATGTCTGGTACACTTTTGGTATCATGAATCTTATTTTTTAAGTGAAAGGTAAAAGTACAGGAGTTTCTCGTTTGTATCTTTGGTATTCTTCATCTGTACCCCATTTTTCGTCTGCACTGGTTTCAAGCATATTAATTCCACTGACCTTTGTTAGCAATAAATAAACAAATATTGGGGAGATCAGGGTCACGAACTGCCAGCCTGTCTGGAAACCAACGATATTGATCAGTTTTACTGTATCCATGTTTTTATAAAGTTTTGATAGGGAACACACGACCCTATTTTTACATAACAACTATTTACTAATTAATAAGAGAATTTATTTCCATTCACAAACAAAGATATTGGTATCCCCCCGCTTTTTTTGGTTGCGATTGGATGCAAAGACCAGGTATTTGCCATCAGGGCTGAACATCGGGAACCCATCAAACCCGTCAAAATATGTGATTCTCTCTATATTCTCACCATTCGCATCTATTGCATAAAGATCAAAATCGCGACCCTTTTCATCATGCATATTTGATGAAAAGATAATTCGATCTTTTTTTGGGAAGAAAGATGGACCAAAGTTTGCCGCATGATTATTTGTCACCTGTTTCTTATTTGTACCATTGATGTTCATGGTCCATAATTGTAGTGCCATAGGTCTGATCGAATTATCTGCAAGCAGAAATTCATATTCATTGATCTCTTGATCCGTTTCAGGATAGTATGCCCGCCAGACTATCTTTGAACCATTGTGATTGTAAAAAGCACCGCCATCATATCCGACCCTCTTTGTTAATTGTTGTTTTCCCGAACCATCTGAGTTCATGGTCCACAAGTCTAGATCCCCGCTTGCTAAAGAGGTATAAATGATCTTCTTACCATCAAATGAGAATGTTGCCTCGGCATCATAACCCTGTGTGTCCGTTAATTGTTGCAGGCCCGAACCATCCAATGCTGCCCGGAAAATGTCAAAACCGGGATAGAGTTTCCAAACGTAACCATGGCTCAGATCCGGTTTGGACGGACATTCAGGGTCTGACAAGTGGGTAGAGGCATAGATCATGAAATCATCCTTCGGGTATTCGAAAAAACTGCAGGTAGTGACCCCGGCACCTGTAGACACCAATTCGGTCGAACCTGAAAGAATATCCATGATATAGATCTGATCGCAAAGACTATCACCATCGTGCGACTGGAATATCAGTTTTTTCCCATCAGCGCTAAAATACGCTTCTGCATTCTCACCTGAGAATGTTAACTGACGCAGATCCTTAAAATGTGTTTCTCCTTTTTGTATAAGATGATCCGAGTATTCCTGCTTTATAGTGCAACCGGTAAGGATCAATGATACAATGATCAGTAAATATCCTTGTCCCATATGTTCTGATCCTTGAGGATCTATATTATTTTCTCCTTGGTCCGGATATTGTGCACTCTGTCAAAGATCCTGCTCATAATTCATTGAACTGAAAAGCGATGATACCGCTCTGATATTCTAAGAATTGAACCTTATACACATTATGTGTTGCAAATGCGTAGATCACAAAAACACGTTCCGGCTCATTTATAGTGACCGTGTGTGTGGCCATGTCATAATGTATGACCTCATGCTCACCCGTATATTCCACGGAACTGTTATCGATCGCGTCTGACTGAAGTGTTTCCTGGTCCGGTGCTTCTGTCAGGTCATTATAGCTGTTATCAGTGTATACTGCGGTCGCAACATTTCCCAATATAAGGCTTGGCATTGAATAGGTCGTACCAGCCATCTCAACATCGATCATTTGAAAAGCAAGGTGCCAGGAAGATGCCGCTTCGGCCTCTGTCCCAGCTACCAGATCATAGTAATAACTATTTTCGGTCATATTGCCGGTTGTGACCTGAATAGGGTCAGAGATCACATCGAGATCATCAGCCGTGGAGGTATCATCCTCACAGCCTATAATAAATAGCATGAACATTATCGGTATGATCATCGTGTGCTTCATTTTATTTTCTTTTTATTGTTGTTTTGATCTCTATGTAGGCAGTTCTACCTATATAAGGGCCATAAGATCTATTGGTATGATCACCAATATTCTTTGATCCAATGATCAGCTTATGACCGGCCCCTATTTTGTATTGTGCCTGAAGATCGGCCATAAGATATGGTTCGATAGGGATAGCAGAAGATATATAGTCGCCCTTTTCGGGGTCGAATTCCTGAGGGAAATATCTTCCATTTCCTTTCAGATTCAGAGAGAAGAGTAGACTCTTATTCGGTAATGAGTAAGAGAATCTTGTTCCAAACGATATGGGGACCGTATTGGGAATGAGCTTTCCACTGCCATCAGTATTATGGATATAGTTGAACGTGATACTCGATGAAAGATAACTATTGATCGACCATTTTGATATAAGCTCCAGTCCTGTGAACGTGGCCTCGCTTATGTTACGATAGCTGAGCAGACCAGGCTCGATCGAGTAATCCTCAATAAGATCGGAGAATCTATTATGATAGAGGAGTCCACTAAGCTGTATATCGGTTCTGTTGGTATACTCAACACCGAGTGTGATACCTTTGGATATCTCCGGTCTCAGGTCAGGGTTACCTCTGACAGTATATCCAAACTGAACATGCTCCCAGTCTATCAGTGTTTCCATGAATGATGGAGCCCTAAAACCGTGCCCATAGGCTATACGGTATTTCATTGTTTCAGAAAGGCTATAGGCAATAGCTAAGCGCGGGCTGATAACAGACCTATCACCATACTGGTCAAGCCTCAGACCTGATACAATATCCATTGATGAGATCGGTCCCCAGTCGGCCTGTATGAACGCACCCTTTTGATCTTTTTGTTGTTGCCCCTCGGCTATACGATCGCTGATATAACGGGGTCTGGATATTTCAAATCCACCGTTCAGGCCCAGAGCTTCGAGGTCCTGCGTGAATAACAATTTATATTCTCTATTATCTTCCCCGGTCAGATCATTATTTTGTGTTTCATCGTCAGTATCCATGACCCTATATCGTCTTGAATAGCTTACACCCCGGAGTGTCTGGTCTATGACGATATTCTTCATGCTCCAGGTATGCTTTAGGATGGATTGTTCCCTATTGATATCGGTCGTATTTGTGAATAATACATCACCACTTGATAAGCGTGTGGTACCACTCTCATCCTGGGAATATTGCTGCTGCCGAAGCTCAATCGTGTGATCGGTGTTTGGTATCTCCCATTCTATACTTGCATCAAGGTCCAGCTTGGTTATCTCGTCCGCGCTTATATACTCGAACTGTTGCCCTCTGGTGAAACTTTGGTGGTTCAGCCTGGCTGAAAAGAATAAGTTTCTAAGGGGAAGAACAATACTGCCTGATAAGATATTATTTACTGGATCATTCTTTATTGCCTTGAGTGTCCTTCCAAATGTAGTGCTACGGTAGCTCATATTCATGAAGGAGGACTCGGATGGATCGTCTGTGATAATGTTAATGGTACCACCCATGGCATCTGTTCCATAGAGAGCAGAACCTGGGCCCTTAGTGATCTCTATCTTCTTGATCCCGGTCAATGATATCTGGTCCAGGTCCACACGACCATTGAAACGTCCCGTTATGGGCTGCCCGTCCCTTAGTATAAGAATATATCGTGAGTCCAGACCCAACAGGTTGAATATGGCGCCCCCATCAACGTTCACTGAATTGGAAACGCCTGCCCGCTGACCGAGCAGTTCACTGATCGTTAGAGCACCAGACCCCTGTATCTCTCTTTTACCGATCACCTCTGTGTTTATGGGTACATCCCTTAACAGGTAACCGTTGCGCATGCTGGTGACCACCACATCATCCATCTGTAGGAGCACCTCATTCATGTGGACCATCACACCCGATCTACTATCCGTGAACGGAACATAAAGGGTCTCATAGGCTATGTGATCGAACTCTGCAACTATGCCATCTTGTCCATTGGTCTCTATCACAAAGTTTCCACTATCATCTGAGACAGTGCCAGTGTCCAAACTTTCTACAGAAATATTAACACCAACAACAGGGTCGCCTGTTTTAATATTCAAGGTCTTTCCCTCTATTATCATCCCACCGTGTAAGAATGAACCGAGGACAAGAAAAAGTAGGAACAGGTCTCTTGTTGGCTGCTCTAACACTGGTTATTCTTACAAATGATGTTTACTGGAGAAAAGTATTCAGTTACTTATATGAGGGTCCGTGATCAGTTGGTTCAATAATTCTTCCACATCCTTATCTGATACAGGCTGGGACCGGTCCCCCATGAAAACAAGGCCCATAAAGAGCCCACCCAGAGCCTTGAACATCAGCTCTGGATCGATCTTTGGGAACTCTCCCGCCTTTATCCCATCCTCCAGCAAGCCTCTTATGACCCCGTAAAGGCGATACTGATAATCCTTCCATGGCTGGTGCTCCATTTTTATCGCTTTTGGTGCGTTGAACAGAAACTCAAATAGCCCTGGCCGATCCTGAGCATTCTCTGCGATCCTGATGAGCAGGTTCACAAATATTTGTCTGGGGGTGCCCTGACCCGCAATGACGGGTTCCAAGGATTCCCATATTTTCACCCAACCATCCTCAAGTATCTCAGAAAAAACATCCTCTTTTGATTTAAAGTAGTAATAGAGAGTGGCCTTGCCAAAGCCTGCCCTGGAAGCGATCTCATCCATGGTCGCACCCTCCAGCCCCTTGGCCTTGAATACTTCTAAGGCTCCGGAGAGTATCCGCTCTTTTCTCATTTGGCGTTCTTCTAACTGACGTTCTGATGGAGACATGATTATAATTAAGGTTTAAATTTCGACTCTTCGGTCGAAATTTAAACAGTGCTTCTTAGATCCTGCAAAAACTTTTTTTCA